>JAFQND010000159.1 GCA_017396055.1 Oscillospiraceae bacterium | reverse complement strand
CCATTCTACATGGAACTTGATGGTGTAGCCAACGATCTTCGAAGTATTCTTCCGGTCGAGGTAGATCTCTGTGTTGAAGAAACCGACCTCACGTACTTCGTCATATACATCCTGCAGGTTGCAGACCTGCACCTTGATATTGGAGAATCCGTCTTCTACCAGAAGGTCACGCAGAAGCTGTGCTGCGTACTGAACGGCTTCTTTTTCTGTCAGGGCATGCATTTTATACTCCGCGTGACAGAGAGCCTGTCCGTTCAGCGCGCTCCGTCTGGGGAGACGGCGATATTCTTCCAGTATCATTCTGGGAGGATTGCAGGCCACGGGACCGGTTTTGGGAGGCAGATAAACTTCTGCCACTGCATGGATATTATTGACAGCCCTATCATCAGCCATTCTTTCCATCAGGTAGCCTTCTGCTTTATGGCTGCTCCTGCACCACTCGCACCAATACCGGACATAGATCTGCATATCACGAGCCATCACAGAAGCTCTGTATCTGTCCTGTTCCCGTTTGCGCTCGTCGGGGTCTGTCCTTAAAGAATCAACAAATGCCATAATGTTATCCTCCTGATTTTCTTTGATAAAAAAACTTCTGTTGGTCACAAAATTCGCAGCTCTTCTATTATATAGGAAGATCCGTCAATCGAACATCGGTGTGGACAGATAGCGGTCACCTGTATCTGGCAGCAGCGCCACGATGATTTTGCCCTCGTTCTCAGGATGCTTCGCCAGTTCCGTTGCAGCCCACACCGCTGCGCCGGAGGTGATGCCCACCAGGATGCCCTCCGAACGTGCAACAGCTTTTCCTGCCGCATAGGCGTCTTCGTTGGTTACCCGAATGATCTCATCATAGACCCCGGTATCCAGTACAGAGGGGACAAAATTCGCACCGATGCCCTGCAGACCGTGGGGGCCTGCTTTGCCTTCGCTGAGCAGCGGAGAGGCGTCCGGTTCAACTGCAACAATTTTAATAGAAGGATCCAGTCGTTTCAGATAACGGCCCACACCTGTGATGGTGCCGCCGGTGCCGACGCCCGCCACAAAAATATCTACTTTCCCTTCGGTATCACGCCAGATCTCAGGGCCGGTGGAAGCAAAGTGTGCAGCAGGATTGGCGGGGTTATCAAACTGGCCCGGGATAAAGCTTCCCGGAATGGATGCGGCAAGTTCCTCTGCCTTTGCAATGGCACCTGCCATGCCCTTTGCACCCTCGGTCAACACCAGCTCAGCTCCGTAAGCTTTCAGAAGATTGCGCCGCTCGGCACTCATGGTGTCCGGCATGGTCAGGATAACGCGATACCCTTTCGCTGCAGCCACAGAGGCAAGTCCGATACCCGTATTGCCGGAGGTAGGTTCAATAATGACAGACCCTTCCTTTAAAAGGCCCTTCTCTTCCGCATCGGCGATCATAGCAGCTGCCACCCTGTCTTTGGCGCTGCCTGCGGGATTGAAGCACTCCAGCTTGGCAAGGATCGTCGCTTTCAGCTCATTCTTCTTTTCATAATTACTCAATTCCATCAGAGGGGTATTGCCAATAAGTTCTGCTGTACTTTTATAGATCATGCTTTCGCATCCTTTCACCATGATATTGTCACTTTTCTTTATTATACGATAGCAAGCAAAGGTTTTCAACCTCCATTTTCTGCCGAAGAGGATAAAACCAAGGCTGTTCGCCCGAGAAACTTCATGGATTATTCATATGGTCAGCAAAAGTTTTTTCCTATATAATAAAGAAAGAAAAAATACAAAATTCGACAAGGATGTGTGTTATGTTCTCCAGTTATTTTTCCATGCTGAAAAAAGAGTTCGCCGGTTATAACGGTGCACGCTTCTCCAAAGACCTGATGGCAGGTCTGACCGTTACTGCTGTTGCGCGTCCCCTGGCGCTGGCATTCGGTGTATCCAGCGGCGCAGATGCAGCTGCCGGTCTGATCACTGCGATCCTCTCCGGCGTTGTGATGAGTATCCTGGCCGGTGCCTCCTTCCAGATTTCCGGTCCCACCGGTGCCATGACTGCCGTACTGATCACCATCGTCTCCCGTTATGGCATGCAGGGTGTTTTCCTCGCCTCGCTGATGGCTGGTCTGATGCTGCTGATCTGCGGCATTTTCCGCTTCGGTAAGCTGGTCGGCTTTATTCCCGCCCCTGTCATCACCGGCTTTACTTCCGGTATCGCCATTATCATCGCTCTGGGTCAGGTAGATAACTTCTTCGGTACTCATTCCGAAGGTGAGACCGCGATCCAGAAACTGGCAAGCTATGGTTCTCTCGGTTTCAGCCCCAACTGGCAGGCTGTGCTGATCGGTGTTCTGGTCGTTGCCATCATGCTCGTCTGGCCTAAAAAATGGAATGCCAAAGTTCCTTCTTCTCTGATCGGTATTATCGTGGCTGGTCTTGTCAGCAACCTGTGCGGCTTTGATGTTGCTGTTGTTGGTCAGATCCCCCGCACTCTGATGCCCGAGGTTCGTCTGAACTTCGCCAGTATCGACTTTTCCGCCATCGGTGGTCTTGTATCCCCCGCATTCACCATTGCCGCCCTTGGTATGATCGAAAGTCTGCTCTGCGGTGCCAGTGCCTCCCGTATGAAAGATGAAAAGTTCAACGCCGATCAGGAACTGATCGCTCAGGGCGTCGGCAATATCATGATTCCCTTCTTCGGCGGTGTTCCTTCCACTGCTGCCATCGCCCGTACCAGCGTCGCCATCAAATCCGGCTGCCAGACCCGTCTGACCGGCGTCATCCATGCAGTTGGTCTGCTGGCCTGTATGTTCCTGCTGGGTGATATCATGGCAAAACTCCCCCTCGCCGCTCTGGCAGGTGTACTGATGGTCACCGCATGGAGAATGAACGAATGGCATGCCATCCGCAATATCTTCTCCCGCAAAATGAAGGGCGCTATCGCCAAGTTCCTGATCACCATGATCGCCACCGTCGTTTTTGACCTGACCATCGCCATCATCATCGGTGTTGTCTTCTCGATCCTGATGTTCGTCGCACGTTCCGCCAAAGTCACCGTTACCCTTTCTGAAATCGACAACAGCCGTATCTCCGGTGAGCATGAAGATCTAACCGAAACCCATAAGGATGCCGTTGTCGCGTACATTGCCGGCCCCGTCTTCTTCGGTACTGCTGAGAGCATGATCGCCGGTCTTGCCCCCACCTTTGACAACCGCGAAGTTATCCTCTCGATGAGAGGCGTCTCCACCGTTGATACCACCGGTGTACAGGCTATTCTGGAATACTGCAAAGCCTGTACCGAAAAGGAGATCACCGTTTATATCTGCGGTGTCAACGATCAGGTCAAAGCCTCCATGCTGCAGGCCGGCGTCGGCGAGGTCATTCCCGAAGAGAACTTCTTCTTCAGCGTTGACCGTGCGCTGCTGGAAAGATAATCCAAGACATCAGAAAAGTCCGCATCTTTCGATGCGGACTTTTTGTTTTACTCCCGTTCGATCAGCTCGAACTTGCTCTTCACTTCTTCAGCACCGTAAGAAACCAGCTTCAGCTGCAGTTTGCCCTTTTCAAAATCTTCCAGCGAGATCACCGCAGAAGGTTCGCCGGGCACAAAGGGGACTGTTACCTCCGTTTGCTTCTGTTTGACAGTCAGAAGCAGTTCTCCTGTTTCAAGAGATACCTCGGTACGAAGGTCTTCCCCTTCGTCCATGCGCAGCGTGTGGGTATTGATAAAGCCGTCGGAAGCACGGTCAAAACTCAGTGACCAGCTTTTCAGCCCGCCGCTTTCGATTCGCATGATAACCGCTCCGCTTCGGAAACCCGTACCGGTAAATGCCCAGATGATTCCAACTGCCAGCAGCACCACACAACCGATCAGAACTTTTTTTCTGTTGATTCTCATCGCCATCCCCCCTGTTACAATAAAATTATATCAATAAGACGATTTATTGTCAAATGATGCCCTTGGCTATTGACAAATGGGAATTTCACTTTATAATAT
>JAFQND010000158.1 GCA_017396055.1 Oscillospiraceae bacterium | reverse complement strand
TTCTGCTGTCTGACGAGAATTTTTCTTGTATACAGTGGTGAAATGTGCTATAATGCTTGTGATAATTGAAATACTTTTGGAGGAATGTTCATGAAACTTGCTCTGCAGATCTATACCCTGCGTGATAAATTCGATGCTGACGGAATCGCCGCCGTTCTTGCAAAGGCAAAAGCCATGGGTTATGACGGCGTGGAATGGTTCGACCTGATGGGGGTGACCCCCGCAGAGCTGGCGGAGATGACCCGCAGCGCCGGTCTGGAATTTTTCTCGATGCACATCAGCTGGGCGACCCTTTCGGCCTGTGACACCGCCCTGATGGACGAACTGGCTGCGGCAGGGGCAAAATATCTCCCCATCGGCTGGCTGCCCGAAGAGCGGCTGGCAGGCGGTCCCCTCTTTGAAGAGACCTGCCGTCAGATCGAAGTTTACAGCAAAGAGGCCGCAAAGCGGGGTCTGAAGGTGCTTTATCACAACCACGATTTCGACCTGGCAAAATACGGCGGTACCACCAGGCTGGATGCCCTTTACGAGGCAGTGCCCGCAGAGCTTCTCGCAGCCGAGCTGGATACCTGCTGGCTTTATACCGGCGGTGTCGATGCAGCCGGTTATCTGAAGAAATATGCCGACCGCGCACCCATCATCCACCTGAAGGACTGTGTGAAAGAAGGCGGCCGCAGCGGTTATAAACCCATCGGCACCGGTGTGCTGAACTGGGACGAGCTTCTTCCCCTGTGCGATCAGGCCGACTGGGTCTGTGTGGAACAGGACGAGCCCAGCGACGGACTGGATTCTTACTGCTGCGCCGGCATGAGTGCGGCTTATCTGAAAGGAAAAGGAATCTGAGCGGGAGGAAGCAGAAATGGCTGACAACAGATTTATGGCAGGTGCCGCCCGTGCGGACATCACCCCGGCAGTGGGCACCCTTTTATACGGCTATAACCCCCATCAGGTGAGCACGTCGATCCACGACAATCTGAACGCCACCGCCTTTGCCATGCGGCAGGGTGACGACACGGCGATCCTGATGACCATCACCGTCGGCGATTTTCAGACCGAACTGTGCAGCGAGATCCGCGAAAAGATCGGTGAGATCTGCGGTGTTCCCGCCCGTCGGATCATCGTTGCCGCGACTCATACCCATTCTGCCCCCAATGTGGCCGGTATGGAGGGCTGGGGCGGTGTCGACAGACCCTATGTGGACAATATCCTCTTCCCGGCGATGATCAAAGCGGCAAAAGACGCCCTCTCAGACCTGCAGCCCGCCGAATATGCCGTGGGCGTGACCGAATCGAAGGTCGGCATCAACCGCCGCCAGCAGCTTCTGGACGGCAGGATCGATCTGGGCCAGAATCCCTGGGGATGCTATGACCCTTATATGACCTGTGTGGCGATCCGGAACTGTGAGACCAAAAAAGGCATCCTCAACCTGATCCACTATGGCTGTCACGGCACCGCCGCCGGATGCAACCACGAGATCACCCGCGACTGGTCGGGCATCATGACCGACCGCCTGGAGACCGAGACCGGTGTTCTGACCGCTTACTGGAACGGTTCTCAGGGCGACGTGGGTCCCCGCCTGACCAACGGCAGGACCGTCGGTGATATCCATCATGTGGAAGAGCTGGGCGGCATCGCGGCGACCGACGCAAAACGCGCCTATGATGCCAGAGGCATCTATGTCCCGGGTGAGCTGAAACTCTTTGAGGGCGAGGTCGCCATTCCCTATAAACCCCTTGTTCCGAGGGAAGAGGCAGAGGCAAAGATCGCTGCCGTCAAGGATCCCGGGTCGCTGTACAATATCGAGGCGCTGACCTATGCCCATTATAAGGCAGTCAAGGAGGTCTATGACGCCGGCGTACCGGAGCACGACACCCATTACCGGATCCCACAGACCATCCTTTCGCTGGGCGAAGTGTCGTTTATCCCCTTCCCCTTTGAGATCTTCTCTGAGATCTCGCTGCGCCTTCGTTATCATGCCCCCACCCGCTATACCCTCTGTCTTTCCAACACCAACGGTTATAACGCCTATCTTCCCACCGAAGATCAGATCGTGCGGGGCGGCTATGAGATCCTCTGCTTCCTCTACAGCGGCGCTTATACGCTGGTGAACAATTCTGACCAGGTGCTTCTGGACGAAAACCTTCGCATCATGCAGGAAAACAACTGAAAAAATATCATAAAGGAGAATCTGTTATGTATAGAATCGGACAGGAAGAAATCGATGCGGTCGCAAGGACTCTTCTGAGCAAGGACTTTTTCAAGATCAACGGAAGCGGCCAGGAAGTATTCCGTTTTGAAGACGAGTGGAAACAGACCGTCGGCACCGACTATGTTCTGACCATGACTTCCGGTTTCGGCGCGCTGAGCTCCGCGCTGATCGGTCTGGGCGTCGGCCCCGGCGATGAGGTCATCGTACCCGGTTATACCTATATCGCTTCGGCACTGGCCGTTACCGCCGTGGGCGCCATCCCCGTCATCGCAGAGATCGACGGCACCATGACCCTTGACCCCAAAGACGTCGAGAGAAAGATCTCTCCCGCCACCAAGGTCATCATGCCGGTACATATTCAGGGCTTCCCCTCCAACATGGACGCACTCAAAGAGATCGCTGACCGCCACGGCCTGAAGATCGTGGAAGATGCCTGCCAGTCGGACGGCGGTATGTACAAGGGCAGCTATCTGGGCACCATCGGCGATGCCGGTGCCTATTCCTTCAACTATTTCAAGGTCATCACCGCCGGCGAGGGCGGCGCTCTGGTCACCCGCGACAGAACCGTCTATGAGCGCGCTCTGATCTATCATGACGCCAGCGCAGTTGCCTTCTTCGGCGATCAGCTGGACGGTATCTCCCAGCCTCTGTTCGGCGGCACCGAGTTCCGTATCTCCGACATCACCGGCGCCATCCTGCGCGAACAGCTCAAACGGATGCCCACCCTTCTGGCAGACCTGAGAAGAAACCGCGACGCACTGGCAGCACTGGTCTGCGGCGAGGGCAAGGCTGTACAGGCTCCCTCCAACGATATCGCAGGCGACTGCGGCACCACGCTGGCGCTCCGGTTCGAGACCGCCGAGGAATGCAGAGCATATCAGGCAAAATGTGCCGAAAAGGGCGTTAACCTGACCGTTCCGATCGATACCGGCAAGCATGTATACACCAACTGGACCCAGATCATGGAAAAGCGCGGCGCGCTCCATCCCGCCATGGACCCCTTCAAGATGAAGGAAAACCAGGGCCTCCAGATGAATTATACGATGGATATGTGCCCCGCAACGCTGGATTATCTCTGCCGCACGCTCTATGTGCCCATCAACCCCGACTGGGATGAGGCCGAACTCAAAAATGTAGCAGCTGTACTGAACAGCTGACAGCCACCGCACAGCAGACCCGGTATCTGAAAAGGTACCGGGTTTTTTCTGTTTAACGCAGGGTTGTTTGCAATTTCCCGAAATCGTGCTATACTGGATTTATCACACCAAGAAAAGAAGGGAACACCATGAGTTTTTCTGAATTTCTGAATTCCAGACGAAGTGACGCCAAAGCACTGGTCTGTGAACTGAAAAAAGATTTTTGCTATGTCAGCATCCTGGGATCTGACATCAAGTCCAAGTCGGTCCGTGTTGACCGCAGCACCTCCAACATCAGCACCGGAAGAGATACCGAGTGCGGCTTTGTGATCAAGCTGTCCGACGGAAAGCTGATCTATGAATATTCTCTCGACGACATCGCCGGGGATATTCCCGCCCTGGCCGGTCATATCACCGAGTCCTTCCGCCTCAACGCAAAGCTGATGGACGCCGCCGTGGGTGATCTGAACCTGACTGATGAGCCGCTGGTGCAGTCTTTCTGCCGCCCCAGCGATCTGCATGATTTTTCGGACGATCAGATCCTGGACGTCTGCATCAAAAACCGCGATGCCCTGCTGGGCGCCAGCGAATATGTGCTCAATGCCTTTGCCGTTATCAGCTCTTACGAAGTGTCCAAGCTGTTTGTCTCTGAAAACCGCGAACTGGACCAGAACTTTGTCTGGATCAACGGCAACATGATGGCCATCTATCGGGAGACCGAAAAGCTGGTTCAGGTTTATGACGGTGTCTATGGCGATCAGATGGGCGGTGTCATTGCCGATATGCCCTCTCTGGTCGAAAAGCTTCTGCATAAGGCAAAGATCCTCACCCGCGCCACCCCCATCACTCCCGGTGTCTATGATGTCATCACCGACCCCAGCATCACCGGTCTGATCGCCCATGAAGCCTTCGGCCATGGCGTGGAGATGGACCAGTTTGTCAAGGACCGTGCCCTGGCAAAGAAATATGTGGGCGAGTATGTCGCATCTCCCATCTGTAATATGCGCGACGGCGCAGCGGCTGTTGTCAGCGCAGGCTCTTATTTCTTCGACGACGACGGCGTTCTGGCAGGCGACACCCAGATCATCAAGGACGGCATCCTCGTCACCGGTATCTCTGACTTTGCCTCTGCCGCACAGCTGGGCACCGCCCCCACCGGCAACGGCCGCAGAGAATCCTCCAGACGCAAGGCATATTCCAGAATGACCAACACCTTCTTTGAAAAGGGAACGGACAAGCTGGAGGACATGATCGCCTCCATCGAACACGGCTATATGCTCTTTGACACCAACAACGGCATGGAAGACCCCAAAAACTGGGCGATCCAGTGTGTTGCCGAATACGGTATTGAGATCAGAGACGGCAAGCTGACCGAGAATTATGTCTCGCCCGTTGTCATGAGCGGCTATGTACCCGATCTTTTGAAGTCCATCTCGATGATCTCCGATGATTTTGTGATCACCGGCTCCGGTATGTGCGGCAAGGGCTATAAGGAATGGGTGCGGGTCAGCGACGGCGGTCCTGCTCTGAAAGTGAAGGTGAAACTGGGATGAACACCATGGTAAAACTGCTTGAGGCTGATTCGAGAGTCAGCGGTTACAAGATCAATATCCACAGAAAAGAGACCTGTGAGTTATTCTATATTCACGGCAAGCTGGAGACCGTTCGCAGAACGGATAACTGCGAAAAAGAAGTGACCGTCTATGTCGACCATGACGGTTTCAAGGGCGACGCACAGTTTCATGTGTACCCCTCCACCACCGAAGAGCAGATCACAGCTCTGATCGGCGAGGCCGTCGGAAAGGCTCTTCTCATCAGCAACCAGGATTATTCGCTTCCCGGAAACGAGACCGGCGAATACACCGTCGACAGCAATTTCTCGGACTATGAGCCCGCCGATCTGGCATCTCTGATCGCCGACGCCGTTTTCGATGCCAACACCATCGCCGGCGCTTCGCTGAACTCGGTCGAGATCTTTATCAGCAAGCACACCGAGACCGTTCTGAACAGCCGCGGTCTGCACAAGACCCAGCAGCGCTATGATGCCATGGTGGAGGCTATCCCCACCTTCAACGGCGCCGACCAGAGCGTAGAGCTGTATGAACAGTATAATTTTGCTGCATTCGACCGCGGGAACATCACCGATGAGATCGCCGGCAAGCTTCAGGAAGTAAAGCTTCGCTATGAGGCGGTCACCCCCGACTTCGCTCTTGACTGTCCCGTCGTGCTGAACAAGCTGGAGCTCTCCGAGCTGTTCTGGAATATCGCCGAAGACCTGAACTACCGCAGCGTTTATGCGCACTCCAACCTGCGCAGCAAGGGCGAAATGATCCAGAGCGACCCCACCGGCGACAAGATCGGCATCACCATGGCCGGCCAGATCCCCGGCTGTATCAGCAGCTCCGGATTTGACAGCGACGGTCTTTCTCTGGGTACTGCCCGTCTGGTGGATGAGGGCAAAGTTGTCGGTTATTACGGCGGCAACCGTTACGGTCAGTATCTGAACGAGACACCCACCGGCAATCTGGGCTGTCTGTCGGCCGACACCGGCAGCGCGGACGAGGCCGCTTTCACCGCTGCCCCCATGCTGGAGGTCATCTCGATGTCCGGCCTGCAGGTGGACTTCTACAGCGATTACATCGGCGGCGAGATCCGTCTTGCCTATTATCACGACGGCGAAAAGATCCTTCCCGTGACCGGCGTTTCCATCAGCGGAAGCCTGACCGAAGTCCTGAAGGATATCCGTTTCTCTGAAAAAACCGCGATCTATGACGGTTACTGCGGTCCCGAAAAGGCCATTCTGGATCATCTTAAGATCTTCTGATCTTTCTGAGCAAATAAAAGCCCGGCGCCCTACAGGGTGCCGGGTTTTGTCATGTCCGGGGTGTTTTTATAAGCGCGGGCTTACCGTTCGATCTTCTTTTTGGTGAGCAGCAGATAGAGAGCCAGTACCGCGCCGCATACAGCAGCCACGCCGCTGATCAGCTGAAGATTACAGATGGGGATGCCGATGAAATGGATCCTGACCGATGCGGCCGCTGTGACGAACCAGGTGCCGAAGGCCTGTCCCACAAAGGTAAAGACCGTCGTCAGAAGGGAATAACAGGCAAAATATGCCGTACGGTTTTCTTCCGGCATGTGGACATAGATCAGGTTGTTGCTGACCATGGAGATACCGGGTGAGAAAAGATGTCCCAGAATGATCGCGATAAAATAGAAATAGGGCGTCTGTGCCGAGATCAGAACATTACAGCAGTATGCGGCACAATAGCCGAGCATGGCCCAGGCCATCGTCCGGATCCAGTCCTTCTGTCTCAGGATCCTTGTCCAGACCGGTGTGATCAGCAGCACCGTCGGCGTGTTGATAAAGCTTGCGGTGGAGATCACCGTATAGGACATTTTGACGTTCTCGATCAGATGCAGAGAGAAATAGCTGCCGATCATGCCGCCGAACATCGCCCACAGACAGGGGATCAGCACCAGCCGGAAAAAGGGGCGGTTGCGTACGGGCTCCAGCAGGACGGACATCCGTACAGGTCCTGCTTCCTCCATATTATAGGAGAATTCCCGCACCCGGAATGCCATCCAGAGGGTGGAACCGACCGAAGCGGCATATGCGATGAACCGCAGCACAAAGATGGCATACAGAGCCGGCGGCAGCATATCGGGCAGGAGGGTGCTGTTTTCAAAGCTGTCCAGCAGGATCCCCGCCAGAAATACCGAGACGACATTGATCACGGTATTTATCATAGAGGTCAGCGAGGCATAGCTGACACGTTTGGCAAAGGGGATGCTCTGCATCATCCAGGCGTTGCGGGCCGGCAGACAGAACTGATTGATGATTCCCGAAAAGAGGGTCAGAAGCATATAAACAGCGAGTTTCCACTCTGTTCCGAGGGGCAGCAAAGCCGTGCACGGAAGACCGAGATAGGTCAGAAAATCGCCGGCGGCGCCCATGATCAGTATCAGGGCTTTACGGGTCTTTCGCCGCTCCCAGAAAAGCGGCGCCGGAAATTGTGCGATCATACACAGGGTGGTCGCCATGGTCACATAGCCGATATAGGTTTCGTCCGCGCCCATTGCGATCAGCAGGGCCGTAAAGAATGTACCGGAGGAAATGGCCTGGGCGAATATGGTCAGATACCCCGAGCCGAGCAGCGCGCGCCTTGCTTCGGCGCACCCATCCGAATTATCCCGGCAGAGGTCTGAGACGGTATCGCGTAAACTGCCCGAATATGTCTGTGCATCTTCTTTCATGTCAGATGCGCTCCTTTGTTATCGTGCCACATCGTATCCCCTGGTCTGCATGACACGGCGGATCTCTTCGACGGTGGAATAATTGATATCGTTATGAATCGTGTGCTTCAGCGCACAGGATGCGGCGGCGAAGGAAACGGTCTCCTCCGCGGAAGAACCGTTCAGCACCGAATAGACGATGCCGGCAGAAAAGGCGTCGCCGCTTCCCACCCGGTCAACCACATCCAGACAGTATTCTCGGCTGACGGCAAAATCTTTTCCGTCACCGTAGGCGGCATAGGTGACCGCCTTGCTGGCGCTGGGTGTCCGGCGCACGGTCACTGCCACATGGCCGATACCGGTTTTTTCCATGACGGTCTCTGTAAAGGGTCGCAGACGGGCGGGATCCTCCGATGCCGCCGCGTCGATCATGAGCAGCTGTTTGAGATGCTCTTCATTGCCGATCAGGTGGGTGATATAAGGACTTACCTCTGCGAAGATCTCTCTTGAGCGGTGGATATCACAGATGGTCGGCCGCAGGTTGACGTCATAGAAGACAGGGATGTTTCTTTCTCTGACGGCGGCAAGCACTTTTTTACAGCAGCACAGAAGCTCTTCCGAAAGGGAAGGGGTGATGCCGGTCAGATAGAAGGCCTCCGCATCCGCAAGGATGGCGTCCCAGTCATAATCTTCATATTCACACAGGGTAAACAGGGTGTTGCTCCGGTCATAGATGACCGAAGAGGGGCGCACCGAATATCCGCTCTCGAGAAAATAGATACCCATCCGGCCGGTGCCCTTTGCCACATGGTCGGTTCTGACGCCGAGGCCGTTGAAAAAGCGCAGTCCCCTGCGGGCAAGCGCATGGTCGGGCACCTTTGTTACAAGCTGTACCTCTTTGCCCCAGAGGGCCAGTGCAGCGCAGACATTTGCCTCCGCGCCGGTAAAACTGACCCGCATTAGATCGGCCTGATCAAAGCGCTGATTCTCTGTGGGACTGAAATGGATCAGAAAATCTCCAAAGCCT
>JAFQND010000157.1 GCA_017396055.1 Oscillospiraceae bacterium | reverse complement strand
AGTGATGTCCGCGAAGCCATCGGTTATTGGATCAGCTGCGGCGTTCTTCCCGGCGGTGAAGGCGAAGCGCAGCCCCAGCGTGAGAAAAAGCCCGCTTCCAGAAAACCCCGTCTCTCGGTACAGGAAGTCAACGAGCATGTTTCGAAAAACGATCAGCTGAAATTCATTCTGCAGACTTCTGAGGGGATCTACGGCCGTCCGCTGACCGATACCGAACGCCGCGGTCTCGTATATTTTTATGAAGAGCTGTCGCTGCCCGCAGATGTCATCGTCATGGCTGTGGATTTTTGTATCTCCAACGGCAAAAAACAGTTCAACTATCTTCAGAAGCTCTGTCAGGGCTGGGCAGATGATGAGATCAACACCCACATCCTCGCCGAGGAATATATTCTCAAACAGTCCCAGCGGTGGAGCAACGAAAAGCTGGTCATGGACGCTTTTGGTATTCAGAACCGTGGCCTGACCACCGACGAGAGAAAGTTTATCGGCCAGTGGTTCCAGAATCTGGGCTATAATATCGAGATGATCCGGCTGGCTTATGAGCGCGCCGTGGATAAGATCGGCAAGCTGAGCTTTCCTTATATAAATAGGATCCTCGTCAACTGGCATGAAAAGAATATTCTGACCCCCGACGATGTCGGCGCGATGGATGTCCCTGTGCGGCAGCCGCGCAAGAAGGATACCTCATATGACGGCGAAGCTTTTGACGCCCTGTGGATGGAGCTTCCGCCCGATACCGCCGACCCGCTTGGATAAAGGAGGAAACCCATGAGAAACGAATCTTTGACGCAGGCGCTGTATGATCTTCAGCAGCTTCGGCTGGCCGAAAAGGTCGCTCTGCATCAGCGCGAAGCCGAAATTGCAGAAAAGCTTCCCGCCGTCATGGATGTGCGGGCAAAACTGGCCCAGACCTCCGTCATGGTCTCCAAACTGGTTCTTTCCCGGTCGACCGATGTGGTCAGCGCCGTCGAAAAGATCCGCGACGCGAATCTTGCCCTTCAGGCCGAAGAAAAGCGCCTTCTCCGCGAGGGCGGATATCCCGAGGATTATCTGAAACTCAGGGTCCACTGTGAAAAATGCGGCGATACCGGCTATGAAAACGGCATTCGCTGCAGCTGTCTCAATGCCCGCATCAGAAAAATCGAGCTTGCAAAACTCAACGCGGTCTCCAGCCTCCGGCTGACCGGGTTTGATGATTTTGATCTGCGCTATTATCCCGAGACTCTTGTGGACGGCCAGAATACCATCCGCGACCGGATGAGCCGTATTCTGAACTTCTGCCGCAGCTATGCCTCGACCTTCAGCCCTCAGAGCGGCAGCATCCTTATGGGCGGAAACACCGGCCTTGGCAAGACCCATCTTTCGCTCGCCATTGCCGCCGAAGTCATCAACAGGGGATACGGCGTTGTTTACGGCTCGACACAGGATTTTCTCCGCCGGATCGAACAGGAACATTTCCACCCCGAAAAAGATGATGACGATACCCTCAAGGGTCTTCTCGAATGTGATCTGCTGATACTGGATGATCTGGGCGCCGAGTTCGCCACCCCCTTTACCCGCTCGACCATTTATAATATCATCAGTACCCGCCTCAGCCGCGAAAAACCCACCATCATCAGCACCAACCTCTCCCGCGCCGATATGCAGGAACAGTATACCGACCGCGTGGTCTCGCGCATATTCAGCCAGTATCAGGTTTTAGGATTTATGGGCAGCGACATCCGCCAGCTCAGACGCGGAAAATGATAATTTGCTTTATCAATTGGCGCATTTTTTCACTCAGAGAAATCTTTTTTGTGCAAAAAAAGACGAAAAAACGGAACGAAAAATCATCTTATAAAGAGCAGGACGCTTGTCCTGCTCTTTCATTTTTCCCGGTTACAAAACCGTTAAATTTGCTTTAAATTAAATTTATCTGTAATTTCACGCAAGTTTTGAATAAAATTAATTCATTTTCGTCATTTTTTTGTAACTTTTCCCCTTGATATTTTTGGTATAGGTGATATACTTAAAACATAGATTTTTTCGCGACCATAAGGCTGAAAAAATCCCAGAATGTGTCACACGAGGTATCCTGACAAATGAAAGCAATCAAAAAAATCTGGAACGCGATCACAACGCTCATCGTGGCGGCGGTGGTCGTTTTGGCGATTCTTCTGGTGGCTGTAAGACTGTTTGGTCTTCAGGTGTACACAGTTCTCTCCGGCTCGATGGAACCGACCTATCATGTCGGCTCGCTGATCTATGTACAAAAAGTCGACCCCTTCGAGCTTGAAGCGGGCGATGTGATCACCTTCATGCTGGACGAAGACACTGTTGCGACCCACAGAATCGTTGAGCCTGTTCCGGACGAGACCGATTCGTCGGTTGTGCGTTTCCGAACAAAGGGTGACGCCAACGACGCCGAAGACGGAAGCCTGGTACATTACAAAAATGTTATCGGTTCGCCGGTCTTCACCATTCCAAAGCTGGGCTATCTGGCAAATTACATTCAGAATCCGCCCGGTACATATGTGGCGATCGCGGTTGGCGCGATCATCATCATGCTTGTCTTTTTGCCCGATCTGTTTGAGGACGACAAAAAGAATAAGGGCGAAGAGCCCGCCAAAAAAGAAGGGTAATGTCGGAAAGACTCCCGATATAAAAAAATTTTATGAGGAGGTTTTCTTCAATGAAAACTAGAGGCAAAGTATTACTCGCAACTCTGAGTGCTGCAATGCTGGTCACCGCATCCGTTATGGGTACTCTGGCTTACCTGCAGGACAGCGAAACCGTATCCAACACCTTCACCGTTGGTAATGTTGCAATCACTCTGGATGAGGCTGTTACTGGTCTTGATGGTATTGTTACTTCCGGTCGTACCGAAGATGGTAACAAATACAAACTGATGCCCGGTCATGATTACGACAAGGATCCTACTATTACTGTAACCGGTTCCGAGCCTGCTTGGCTGTTCGTAAAAGTCGACAATGGTATCGCAGCTATCGAAGCTCCTAATGGCGCTCTCAAGTCTGATGGTAAAACCGCTTATGTTAGCATCGCTAAGCAGATGGAGGCTAAAGGCTGGGTAGAGGTTGATACTGGCATTTATGCTTATGATAAGGAGCCTGTTGATCCTACTGAGAGCGTTGTTGTATTCGAGGAATTCATGGTGTCTGGCGATGCTGTGGGTTCTGTTGAAGAGGGCGCTGATAAGACCATGCTTCTGTCTGAGTATGAAACTGCAAAAATCGACATCACCGCTTACGCTGTTCAGGCCGACGGCTTCACTTCCGCTGCTGCTGCTTGGAACGCTGCAAAAGACGCTTTCTAATTTCCCTGCATAATCAACCCCGTTTTCTCCAGATGCCGAACGTAAACGCGTACCACATCTGCTGAAATAAATCGCGAAAAATCAATGAAAGGAGGAAAATT
>JAFQND010000156.1 GCA_017396055.1 Oscillospiraceae bacterium | reverse complement strand
TTTTCGCTTCACTTTTATCGTCCAATAAAAGTGAAGTAAGCCCCACCCAAACAGGGCTGCAATCTGTAACGAAACTACTGTCTTTTCTGTCTCTCCCTCCGCCCCTACAAACTGAAAACTGCCATAGAGACGCCTCTTTCAGAGGCTTACTCAGAGACGCTCCTGACGGGGCTTACTCTGCAAGAATGTCTCCCGGTCGGAGCGACCGGACTTTTTTCGCTTCGCTTCAAAAAGACGTCATTCTTGCACGTGGTACCTCTATCTGACGTGGGAGAATAACTGAAAACTAACAACTGAAGACTGATAACTGAAAACTACACCTTGCATTTTCTCCAAAAACCATTATAATGGAATCAGAGATAGTTGCATGGCGAACTATCCGATTTTCCGACCCTTTGAAGGAGGCAGTTTTATGTATCAGGCAAACGAATCCCGTTATGACGATATGGTCTATAACCGCTGCGGAAGAAGCGGCATCCGGCTTCCCTTTATCTCTCTTGGTCTGTGGCACAATTTCGGCGGCGAAGTTCCGCTGGAAAAAGCCCGCGAGATGGTCTGCGGCGCCTTTGATATGGGCATCACCCACTTCGACCTGGCCAACAACTACGGTCCCCCCGCCGGCAGCGCAGAAGAGACCTTCGGCACTATTCTGAAAAAAGATCTGATGCCCTATCGCGATGAGATCATCGTCTCCTCCAAGGCGGGCTATTATATGTGGCCCGGTCCCTATGGCGAATGGGGCTCTAAGAAAAACCTGATCGCTTCCTGCGACCAGAGCCTGAAGAGAATGGGCCTTGATTATGTGGATATCTTCTATCATCACCGCCCCGACCCCGACACTCCCCTTGAGGAGACCATGGACGCCCTCGCCACCCTCGTCCGCCAGGGAAAGGCTCTCTATGTGGGTATCTCCAACTATAAAGCCAAGGACGCCAAGCGCGCTTTTGAGATCCTGGAAGGCATGGGTATCCACTGTCTGATCCATCAGCCCTCTTATTCCATGTTCAACCGCTGGATCGAAGAGGACGGTCTTCTGGACGTGCTGGAGGAAAAGGGTGTCGGCGCCATCTGCTTCTCCCCCCTGGCACAGGGCCTTCTGACCAGCCGTTACTTTGACGGTATCCCCGCCGATTCCCGCGCAGCCGGCACCAGCAAATTCTTAAGCCCCGACCGCGTCACTGCCGATAAAGTCGAAAAGGCAAAGAAACTGAATGAGATCGCCGCAGCCCGCGGTCAGTCCCTCTCCCAGATGGCTCTGGCATGGTGCCTGAGACATAAACAGGTCACCTCGCTGATCATCGGCGCCAGCAAACTCTCCCAGATCGAGGAGAACGTGGGCGCTGCCAAAAACCTTACCTTCACCGCAGAAGAGCTGGCCGCCATCGAAGCCATCCTGCAGGATTAAGAGGAGTTTATCATGAACGAGATCTATCAGAAGATCGACCGCTGGGTCGATGACCACCGGGAAGAGATCATCCGCGACATCTGCCGTATCGTTTCCATCAGAAGCGTCTCCACCCCCGGCGAAGGCGGCTATCCCTACGGCACCGGCTGTAAAAAGGTGCTGGACGAGATGCTGAAAATGGGTGAGGAGTACGGCTTTAAATCCCATAACTATGAAAACTATGTGGGCGCCCTCTGGCTGGAAGAGCCGGAAGACCGTGAGACCATCGGATTCTGGGGACATCTGGACGTTGTTCCCGAGGGAAGCGACTGGACCATGACCGAACCCTACAGCCCCGTCGTCAAGGACGGCTGGCTCATCGGCCGCGGCGCCGGCGACAACAAAGGTCCCACCGTCGGTACCATGCATCTGATGCGCTGTTTCAAAGAGCTGGGCATCCGCCCCGGCCACGCGCTGAAGCTCTTTCTCGGCTGTGACGAAGAGAGAGGCATGAGCGACCTTGTATATTACCGCGAACATTATCCCTGCCCCGAGATGAGCATCATTGCCGACAGCGGCTTCCCCGTCTGTTACGGCGAGAAGGGTATCATCGACTGTGCGGTGGAGACCCCTGTCTTTGAAAGCGGCATCCTTCTGGACCTGAACGGCGGCATCGCCTCCAATGTGGTGCCCGACCGCGCATATGCCGTTCTGAAAAAGACCTGCGCCGTCAGCGCCTGGGCAGCTTCTCTTCCCGAGGAGTTCAAGGTGGAGGAAGAGGAAGATTCCCTGACCGTCCGCGCCTTCGGCATCTCCCGCCACAGCGCTTCCCCCGAGGGAGGTATCAATGCCATCGGCAAGCTGACCCGCATCCTTTCGGAGAGCGGCCTGTTTGAGGGCGGCGAAGCAGAGGGACTCGCCTTCTTTACCGCGGTCAACGATGACACCTGCGGCACCGCGCTGGGGATCGTCTGTGAGGACGACATTTCCGGTCATCTGACCTGTGTGGGAAGCACCGTCCGCTTTGAAAACGGAAAAGCCCGCCTCGGCATCAATATCCGCTATCCCGTTCTGGCGGATTCCGCCGTGCTGATCGCCTCGATCGAAGAAAAGACCGCTGCTGCCGGCTGCGGCTTCACCCTGGGCGACGACAACAAGCCCAACTATTATGACAAAAACCGTCCCGCCGTCAAGATCCTGACCGACGTGTACAATGCCTATACCGGTCTGGAGAAAGAGCCCTATGTTATGGGCGGCGGCACCTATGCAAGAAAGCTTCCCAATGCCTTTGCCTACGGCCCCGGCGGCATCCCCACAGAGCCTGCCCCCGAAGGATTCTTCCTGCCCGGTCACGGCGGCGCCCATTCCCCTGACGAAGGCCTGAATCTGGAGAGCTTCTTCGGCTCTGTCAAGCTGTATGCAAGAGCTGTGCTGGCGCTGGACGGCGTAAAGCTGGCTGAATGATGAATATTTTCGAAAAAGAGCTGCTGCTTGTCCGGCGGGATGAGCAGCGGTTTCTGAAAAAGAAGAGCCTTTTTGCGGGGCTGGATAAGCTGAGGGAAAAGATCCCCGACGGGCTCGAACGGACGCTGAACAGGGCCTTCCGGATGGCGCTGGGCTATTTTATGGGCGACGGCGCCGCACTGCTCGACAGGATGATCGCCGGGGAAGAGATCCTTTCGGAATACCGCGAGCGGGAGGAACAGATCCTTCGCGACCGGAACTTTGAGGCGCTGAGACAGCTGGACAAAACCGCTGCCCGGTCGAGGGGAGGAAACCTCGTCGTCACCGCTGTCGAAGGCACCGGTCTGGGACTGTTGGGCGTAGGACTGCCGGATATTCCCGTCTTTCTGGGGATGATTCTGAAAACCGCCAGAGAGACCGCCCTGCGCTATGGTTTTACCGGCCGGAGCGTCTTTGAAGAGAGCTATTTTCTCAGAGTGCTCTGCGGCGGAATTCTGGGCGGTGAAGAGGGAAAAGCCCTCTTTGCCGAGGCGGACAAAATGGCTGACGGTCTGGATCTTCTGAGCAGTGACCC
>JAFQND010000155.1 GCA_017396055.1 Oscillospiraceae bacterium | reverse complement strand
TACCCAGGCTCTTCGCGTCGTAGATCGGCTGATCTCCGACTTTCACATTTGTACTGCTCATTTCTCTCCTCCTTCATTGCTGCTTCGGCCACACATTTCCGAAGCTGCTGCAGACTACACAAATTCACGGGCGGGAGGTGCTGCTCTCTCACGGCTGCGGGTCAGAACACAGAATAAAAGAAAAGCACGAAAGAGAAATAAATTCTCTCGTGCTTCTTATTTCATATCCTTATTTCGCGTTCTGATCTGCAATAAACCTGCTGACCGTAAAGCCATAGCGCTGTCCTCTTAAAAAACCTGCCCTCGGAATTCTTACGCTATGTTAGACCATTTAACCGGTTTTTGCAATCCTTTTCTTTCCGTCTTTACAGTGCCGCTGCCATCTGCTGCAGGGTGTTGATATAGTCGAGCACCTCCTGTTTGTAGGCGTCGGGGCGGAACTCCGGCTCGGCAAGATATCTGCGGAGGAGTCCCATTTTGACATAATAGAGCATGCCGGAGAGGTGCTGTGCATTCATGACGCGCAGATATCCGCCCAGCTGTGCTTCGTTCTCCAGATACTCATAGTAATCATCCGAGACCTCTTCGGGCGCCTCAATGGCCGCGAGTCCCTTCTTATCGGTCTCCATCTTCACGGATTCCAGGAAATGAAGCATATACGGATACTGCCGCACAATGTCGATCTCCTGAGTCAGGATCTGGCGCTGGAGGTCAAAATAGTCGATGGTGGCGTCGCGGATACCGCTCTTGAGTTCCAGAATGGTAAAGCGGTTCGCGTAGTTGAACAAAAATGCATAATAACCGGCCTTGCTTCCGAAATAATGAAACAGAAGGCCCTTACTGATCCGCGCCTCCAGTACGATTTCATCCGTGCTTGCGTGGTGATAGCCGTTCAGTGCAAAAAGCTTGAGCCCGGCATTGATCATGCGGTCCTGCTTTTCTTTCTTCAGATCAAAAAACTTCTCGTTCATAATGCCTGTCCCCTCAACACACATTTGACCGATCCGATCATTCACTTAGTTGACCAGAACGGTAAATATAACTTTATCACATCCGTATTCAAAATTCAATGCCATGAAAAATTAAGCTGTTTTTAATAAATATTTCACAGAGTTTTCAGATTCCTTTTCTTTTCAATTTGCGGAAAATGGAGTAGTATCATGGGCAGAGGCACAGCCTCGCTGACAGGATATGATGAAACACTAAGGAGGAAGATAAATGAGCGCTTTTGGAAAATTTTTAGTTGGTATCGGTGTTGCAGGTGCAGTCGCAGGCGCAACTTATTATATGCTTGAGCAGCTTGGTGAGAAGGCACAGCAGACCGTCCGCTCTTCCGCTCCGGGCGGAAACGGCGATGTGATCGATCTGTCCGGCAGTGCCCAGGCGATGGGCGACGCGGCGAAGGAAGCGGCCGACAGAGCGTATACGACGATCAAGCACGGCACCGAGGAGACGGTTGAAGCAGTGAAGGAAGCGGTCGGCCCCGCCGGAAGCGAGATCATCGACGTTGTCGGTGAGACCGCCGGAAAGGTGAAGGACGCATTCGTTGATTCGGCAGTCCGCGTCAGAGATATTCTCAGCAGCAAAGAAACAAAGGAAGCTGCCGACGAACTGAAGGGCGCTGTGAAGGATTTCGCGAAGGATGTGAAGGAAACCGTTCAGGACGCAGCAGCGGATTTCCGCGATGCGGCGAAGCCCGCTGAGGCTGAGTGCGGATGTGAGGCACCGGAAGCTCCCCTGAGCGAGGCCGAGGAAGCCTGCAAGGCTGCTGCCGAGGCTGCCGAGAAGGTTGTCGATGCGGCGCAGGAAGCAGTGAAGGAAGCTGCGGATGAAGTAAAGGAAGCTGCAGACACTGCCGCTGCCGAGGCTGAGGAAGCAAGACAGCATGCCGCGCACCGAATTTTTTGTGTCGGATCCGAACGCTGGGAAGATACAGGGCCGATTCTTCGGCCAATGTTTCCCGGTCGATGGGATTCGCAGCAGACAGATGACGATGAGCCTTAAACC
>JAFQND010000154.1 GCA_017396055.1 Oscillospiraceae bacterium | reverse complement strand
TACCTCTCCGTCGCTGACGAAACAGCCCTGTACACGCAGAGGTTTGGGGTATCCGGTAGGATAATAGAGCATATCACCCTTACCCAGCAGCTTTTCTGCACCGGCAGAGTCGATAATGGTACGGGAGTCGACCTGAGAAGAAACAGTCAGCGCGATTCTGGAGGGGATATTGGCCTTGATCAGACCGGTGACAACGTCGACCGAAGGGCGCTGGGTCGCGATGATCAGGTACATGCCGGCTGCACGGGCCATCTGTGCCAGACGGCAGATGGCATCTTCAACTTCACTGGGAGCTGCCATCATCAGGTCGGACAGCTCGTCGATGACGATGACCATGTTGGGCATATGCTCCAGGGTATCGGACGTTTCGGCAAGACGATTGTAGCCCTTGATGTCGCGGACACCGTTCTCCGAGAAAGTGTTGTAGCGCTTGAGCATCTCGTTGACTGCCCAACCCAGTGCGCCGGCCGCCTTGCGGGGGTCGGTGACAACAGGGATCAGCAGATGGGGGATACCGTTATAGACCACCAGTTCGACCATTTTGGGGTCGATCATGATGATGCGCAGATCTTTCGGAGAGAACTTATACAGAAGGCTGATGATGATCGAGTTGACACAGACCGACTTACCGGAACCGGTGGTACCGGCGATCAGAACGTGGGGCATTGCCGCCATATCAGCAATGGTGATGGCGCCCGCAATATCACGTCCCAGCACGGCAGGCAGGGTACCTTTGGCAGTACGGAATTCATCAGAATCGATCAGTTCCCGGATAGAGACCATATCAACAACACGGTTGGGGACTTCGATACCGACAGCGGGTTTATTGGGAATGGGTGCCTCGATTCGTACACCGGCAGTAGCCAGGTTCAAAGCGATATCATCGGCAAGAGAGGTGATCTTTGAGATCTTGACGCCTGCAGAGGGCTGCAGTTCATATCGGGTAACAGTGGGGCCGCGGCTGATATCGATGATCTTGGTCTGTACGCCGAAGCTCTTGAGCGTGTCCACCAGCTTTGCGGCATTGCTCTTCAGTTCTTCGCTGACATCGGTGGCAGAAGAAGCCTTCGGAGGTTTCAGCAGCGACACAGGCGGGAAACGATATACAGGTTCCGGTGCGATGATCTCGATCTGAGGAAGTTCTGGCTGTTCTGCTTCGGGCGCTGCAGCCGGATCCCTTTCCTCCGGTACGGGAGGAAGAGGCTGATCTTTTTTGAACTCATCGATAGCCTTGGTGATCATATCGTCCAGGGGAAGACCTTCGGTGGGGATATCTGCCGCAGGCTCGTCATCGGGCTCAAAGGGCAATTCATCGGGATCTTCTTCCTTCTGCTCCTGCTGCAGAAGATCGGCGGGCAGCACCTCGACCATTTCTTCAAAGGGCTTTTCTTCAGGTGCAGGTTCCTCTTCGGGGACATCGAAAGCAGAGAGATCCAGATCGATATCCGAAAGCACTTCTCCGGTGGAAGGATCGACCTTTACCGGTTCGGCAGGTTCCTCTTTTTTGCGGCGGCGTTTTGCTGCCGTTTCGGGAGATTCTCTGAAACGGTCAATGGCAGAAGCGAAATCTTCAGAAGGCGATGTCACGGGATGAGGAGGCATCTCCTGTTCACCAAAGGGAACATCCGGATTGAACCGGACGGTGCGTTCCTGACGCTCCTGCTCGCGGAGCTCACGTTCTTCCCGCTTGCGGACATAGGTCTTTTCGATCTGTTTAACGGGCTTTGCACAGCCTCTGAAAAATCCGATCAGCGTCGAACCGGAAAGCAGCATCAGAAAAACAAAGGCCAGGATCACGTGGATAATAATGGTGCCGGTGCGGCCCATCAGCGCCAGCAGCGGCCAGCAAAGCACACCCGCCAGAAGGCCGCCCGATCTCAGCTGAACACCGTTGAGATACAGATTGGAAAGCTGTTTGAAAAAACCTTCTCCGGCCGGTTCGCCAAAGAAAAGCTGTGCGATCCCGCACAGCAGGATCAGCATGCCGATCATCTGCCAGACACGGGTATGTACCTCGGAATGTTCCTTTTCCAGCGTGACCATGACGGCGATATAAATCAGAAGCGGGCCGATTCCATAGCTGATCGGACCGCATACTCCGCGCTGCAGGTCATGCAGAAATCCCCAGAGCCTCGGTCCGTCGATAAAGCTGACAGCCATGAAGAAAAGGCCAAGGGCAAACAGCACGATGGCAAAGAACTGATTATTGCGATGGAGACGGCGTTCCTCCTGCTCGTGGTATTTTACCGCAGCGGCAGATGGCGGCCGTTTTTCAGGCTGCTGCTTCTTTCTGGTTCCGGAAGAACTGCTCTTTTTGGCAGTACTTCCCCTGGAAGCACTGCTTTTTGCCGAAGAGGCAGATTGTTTGCCGGAGGAAGATCCGGATCTCTTTTTAGGGTCATTTGCCATGATGTTCCCGCCTTTCTGCTTAACCGGCGAAGTAAGTGACGATGTTCATACCGACGATGCTTTCGAAGATGCCGACGGCGATGACGATGATGCCCAGAAGGGCGGTATACCAGACGAAATATTTGAACTTATCGGTCTTGACGATGTAATCGACCATTTTGATGGCCAGAAGTCCTACAACAGCCGACACGACGATGCCGATCACGATCTGTCCCACGCCGGTGGCTGCAAGATCGGCAGAAGTCATATCGAGAAGTTCGGAAAGGCTGCCGCCCAGAATGGCGGGGATGCCGAGGATAAAACTGAACTGTACAGCAGTTTCTCTGTCCAGACCGGAAAGCAGGCCTGCCGAAATGGTGGAGCCGGAACGGCTGACACCGGGCAGAGGAGCAAGGACCGCCTGTGCCGCACCGACGGTCAGCGCCGTGCGGGAGCTGATCTCGCCGGGGCCTTTTACGCCTTTGACACAGTGGTCGGCAAGATACATCAGCACAGCCGTCACAAGGAAGAAGATGCCTTCCCAGAGGATGCCGTCATCGGCAGAAAATCCGGTATAAAAATCCTTCAGGACCAGTGTGAATACCATCGGTACACAACCAAGGATCAGCATGATCGCCATGTTCCGGTAGGGGGTACGGTTTTTCCAGGAAAACTTACCTGTAAAAATATCCACAGCCATCGACAGTACCTCCAGGATCAGCTGCCAGATGGTTTTTCTGAAAGCAATAAACACAGCGATCAGAGTACCCAGATGAAGCATCAGCGAGAAGAAAACGCCTGTCTCACCGGAGTTTCCGGTAAAATGCTGGAAAAGTGACAGATGTCCGGAACTGGACACCGGCAGAAATTCGGTCAGACCCTGCAGAACAGCCTGCAGAAATGCTTCAAGATAAGACATAGCTGCCTCCTTTATGATGTAACCGGAGGAAATTCCTCCGAAATTTATCTGATGAAAAAACTTCCCGGCTGCATCCGGGGATCCAGGTAACGGGAAAGGTCGGTGGAAATGATCCGTCTGAGCCGCTTTTCGTTCCCGCTTCCCGTCCATTCACTGATACAGAAAGGATCTTCATTACGGCATGCACAGACAGGCGCGGCTGGCTGTTCCATCACAGCCAGCGGATCAAGAATCGTGTGCAGCAGCATCTTCGGCCTCCCTTTCATCGATCATCCCATACAGACATTCGATAGCGTCCGAAAGGCCGCCTAGCTGATCGATGAGGCCTTCCCTGACGGCAGTCTCACCGTCGATCGAAGTGCCCACATCCATGGCAAGTTCACCGGTCTGCATCATCAGCTGACGGAATCGCTCAGGTTCTATGCGGGAATTATCGGTGACAAAGCGGGTGATCCGCTCCTGCATTTTATCAAAATAGGAAAAGCTCTGCGGCACACCCAGTACAAGCCCGTTCATCCGCACCGGATGGATGGTCATGGTCGCAGACGGTACAATAAACGATTTTTTCGCCGACACCGCCAGCGGAACGCCGATAGAGTGGCCGCCTCCCAATACAATGGAAACGGTCGGTGTTTTCATGCCGGCGATCAGTTCGGCAATGGCGAGTCCTGCTTCCACGTCACCGCCCACCGTATTCAGAAGGATCAGCAGCCCCTTGATGTCGGGGCTTTCCTCGATGGCCGCCAGCTGCGGGATGACGTGTTCGTATTTGGTCGTCTTATTCTGCGGCGGCAGAATAAAATGGCCTTCGATCTGTCCGATGACGGTCAGACAATGGATCAGGTGCCGTCCATGTCCGGCGGTGATGCCGCCCGCATCGGCGATCAGTTCGCTCTCATCTGCCCGTTCGTGATTTTCGTGTTCTCTCGGCGAAGATTCCTCATGGTGTTCATGATCAGACATACCCATTCCTCCAGACTTCTGTTTTCACATAGTCTGTCCGAAAAGCCGTAAAACATACCGGGCGTATCTGTCATTATACCGTTCCGGACGGCAAAA
This sequence comes from Oscillospiraceae bacterium, assembly GCA_017396055.1. Classification (GTDB taxonomy): domain Bacteria; phylum Bacillota; class Clostridia; order Oscillospirales; family Ruminococcaceae; genus Faecivivens. The sequence goes on along the minus strand of JAFQND010000154.1, from coordinate 430 downwards.
GTCAAACAATTGTTCTTTTGTATTCTGCCAGCGGAAAATATATTTTCGTCGAAAACAGCTGACTATACATTCTGTAATGTCAGAAAAGAGGTGATGATTGTGGAAAACTCGCCCTTTTCACAATCGAAAAGATGTTGAAAACTCGGTGGAATCTGTGGAATTCCCCGCAAACAACAGGTTTTTTCTTTTCCACATTTTGTCAAAGTCTTCCGGTACCCTCTGTGGAAATCCTGTCCGGCGGGCAGTTGCCATTCGAAAGATATTCCAATCTGTTGAGGTTTACTCTTCCTCGCGGAAATCTCTTGTGGACAAAAGGAGGATCGCTCTCTCGATCGAGTCGCGGGAATTGCCCCAGTCGGCACCCGCTTTGGCATAGCGGTAATCAAACATCTTGCAGAAATGAGAAACATCATTGCCCACTTCTTCAATG
>JAFQND010000153.1 GCA_017396055.1 Oscillospiraceae bacterium | reverse complement strand
GCGGTGCGAAAACCTTCCGCCGTCGGCGTTATGATACCATAAGCGAAATCAAATAACCTACCAACAGGAGGAATCGTTATGAATGGAATCGAAAAAGCTGTCAAGGCCTATCTGGACTCTCAGAACTGGCACTACAGACACAATGAGGAAGAGCGCTGCTTTACTCTCGGCATGAAGCTGGAGAATGATGACGTCGACAGCTGCCAGATCAGCCTCACCGCCCGTGACGAAGAGGACTTGAGCTGCAAGTTCACCTATGAGTTCAAGATTCCCGAAAAGAAGCGCGACATCATCGCTGAGTACATCACCCGCGTCAACTACGGTATGTTCATCGGCGGTTATCAGATGGATCTGCGCGACGGCGAGATCTTCTATAAGACTGCAGGTGTCTTCTCTGACGGCGAACCCGTCAACGATGAGATCCGCCGTCTGGTACAGGTTGGCATCCGCATGGCTGAAAAATACGGCCAGGGCTTCTATGATGTCATGTACAAGGGCAAGACCCCCGCACAGGCTGTAGCGGACATTGAGGCCAACGACTGATCCGGAGGAGGAACGAAACATGAGCATGTACAGCATTGAAAGATCCGTCAAGGAATATCTTGACTCTCAGAACTGGAAATACAAACACGAAGAAGAGAAGCATCGCTTTATCTTCGGCATGAAGCTTGACTGTGAAAACGTCGACGGCTGCATGCTGGTCGTCACCGCCCGTGACGAAGAAGACCTGAGCTGCAAGGCACTGTATGAGTTCAAAGTGCCCGAGAACAGCCGTCCCGCTGTCACTGAGTACATCACCCGCGCCAACTACGGCCTGTTCCTGGGCAACTTCCAGATGGACCTGAACGATGGCGAGCTGATCTACCAGACCTATGCTGCTTTCTATGACCACAGAGCAATGCAGCAGGAAGTCCGCCGCGTGATCCAGGTAGCGATCCACATGGCAGAGCGCTATGGCCAGGGCTTCTATGACATCATCAATTACGGTGTCGATCCCGCTGAGGCTGTGAAGTTCTTCGAATCCGACGACGCCAAGGGCAAGTCCATGGTCGGTGGTTCTTCCGGCTCCGCCGCTTCTTCTGCTTCTTCCACCGTTTCCGATGCTCCTTCTGCACCTGCTGCAGGTCCCAACGAATTCAGCGATCTGGTCGTTGAGATGACCGACGAACAGCTGGATGCTGTGATCGCCGCTGCTCAGTGGGAAAAGGCCGAGCGTTTCCGCAAGGCTGAAGAAGAGCGCCGCCGCAGAGAAGAAGAAGAGCGCCGTGCCGCCGAAGAGGCAGCCAAGAAGGCAGCTCCTCTGTCTCTGAAGGATAAACTCCGCCGTCTGATCGGAAGCGACGATAAATAAGCAAGCTACCCGGGCCGGCTGCCTTGTGCAGCCGGCTTTTTCCTTTCGTGAGAGGAGAAGGTCATGAATATCAGACATCTGATGAAGATATATACGGAAAACTGCCGGCAAAGACGGTTCAGGAGGTATGTCGAACGGAAACTGAAGGGTATCCGCATCTGTCCGGCGGGAGAACCTTCCTCACAGAAGAAGGGCCTCATCGAAGAAAGCATCATGGGACCGGCGAAACTTTTCAGAGAGGAAGAGCTCCTTCCGGCAAAAGACGGCCCCGTTTGCGAATAACGGTCCGCTTGCCTGTTAGATGATCAGTAAATAAATATCATCGGACAGGAGGAAAAGTCAGATATGTACGAAATGGAGAGAGAAGTCAGAAACTTTCTGGATGAGGGAAAAATGCATTATCTGTATCAGGAGGATGCACATGCTTTTCTTATGGGAGTCGAGATGGACGAAGACGCAGGTGAATGTATGATGGCTATCACCGCCCATGATGAAGAAGACCTGAGCTGTCATATCATTTATAAAGACAACGTTCCTGAGAAATCCCGTATGGAGATCGTGAAATATATCACCCGTGCCAATTACGGACTCTTTCTGGGCAGTTTTCAGATGAATATGGAGGACGGTCAGATCGTTTATCAGGTGGGAACCGTCCATTCAGACCACGTTGTTTTCAAAGAAGAGATCGCCCGCATGATCCATGTGGCAGAGGATATGGTCCGCCGCTACAGCAAGGGCTTCCGTGATGTGATCGATGGCGTATGCTCTCCCGAAGAGGCGGTCGAACAGGCAGAAAGGGAAGATCTTTTCGGCGATATCTGTGATGAGTTCTTTTCGCCCGACCATGCCGAAGTGGATAACAATGATTATGGTGAGATGATCGCCGTCATGACCGAAGAACAGCTGGACTTTCTGATCGACGCTGTCGGTAATGCACTCGCCGGGCAGCTGGGTGTTAAGAAAAAAATCTGCGACATCCCCGAGGAGTATATCGAAGTGGTGGACGGTCTGAGCGGAGGCGAACTTCTGATGCTGAAAATTATTCTGCTGCGGGAGCGCTTTCACCGGATGGGCCTTGACGATGTACAAGAGGAGGAAGAGCAGGATTTCCAGGAGATGTCCGAAGAAGAAAAGCGTCGCCGGATGGCTGCTTCCTTTTTGAAAGAAAGCCTGCGCGAAAGGCTTGTCGGTTCTGAGCACAAAACTGAATAAGCAATAAACGACCCGGGCCTCCCCGGGTTTTTGTTGTTTTTATAGCATTTTCCGTTTGGATGTGTTACAATAAAACTGACCAAATCGTTCAGGAGGAAGCATTATGAATGCATATGATATTGCCCGGATCATCCGGGAAAGTTTTGACGGCGGTGACCGTCCTTACCGTTACACCCCCGAAACCGGCACCTTTGCCTTTGTCTGCGGCGGCCTTTGGGCAGTGATCTTACAGCCCTTCGGACAGAATATCGAATTCAGCTGCTGGTGCAGACCAGCCCTTTCTATCATGACTGCGGCAAAGCTCGCGGAATATGCCGAACGCCTCAATAGCAGCATACCCGGCGGAAAATTCTCCGTGCGCGGTCATGAGACCGCACAGGGCAAGCTGCAGCTCAGCGCCCGTTTTCTGAAGGCCTGTACCGATGATTTTGATGCGGTGGCTTTTGCCGGTATGGTCGGCGACCTGGAGAAGATTCTGGCTGCTGCCGGAGAGCATCTGGAAGCAGTGGCTGACGGTCAAATTTCGCCGGAAGAAGCAGCGGCTGCTGCTCTGGAAAAAACCGGCTGCTGAGATATTTCAGTGGGAGAAAGACCATGAAGAATATGCTTATCATTCACGGCGGAGGTCCTACGGCTGTATTGAACGCATCCCTTTACGGTGCGGTCGCCGCAGCAAAAGCCTCTTCGGAAGTGGATCATGTTTACGCCGCGGTCGGTGGTACCGGTGCCATATTCACCGAAGATTTTCTCGACCTGAAAACGATACCCGATGAACAGCTGGAAATGCTGCCCGGGACACCGGGTTCAGCTATCGGAACTTCCCGCTATCATCTGGAAGCGGAAGACTATGAAAAGATGCCCGCCATTTTTGAAAAGTGGAATATCGGTTATCTTCTTGTGACCGGCGGCAACGGTTCGATGGACACCTGCGGAAAGATCGCAAAAGCCTGTGCCTCTGCGGGGATCGACATCTGTGTGGGCGGTATTCCCAAAACCATGGACAACGACCTGGCTGTTACCGACCATGCTCCGGGGTTCGGAAGTGCTGCCCGCTATGTGGCAGAAACAGTCAGGGAAGTGGGTGCCGATGTCCGGTCGCTGCCCATCCATATCGTCATCATTGAAGTTATGGGCCGCAATGCCGGCTGGGTGGCAGCCGCGTCTGCTCTGGCGAGAAAGCATCCCGGTGATGCGCCGCATCTCATTTACACGCCCGAAGTTTCCTTTGACGAAGAGGAATTTCTCCGGGACGCAAAGCGGCTTTTTGATGAAAAGGGCGGCGTTGTGGTAGTCGTCAGCGAGGGACTCACTGACAAAAACGGAAAGAATATCGTTCCGCCCCTGTTTACCATCGGAAGAAGCACTTATTACGATGATGTCAGCACCTATCTGCGCGATCTGATCGTCCGTCAGCTTGGTATCAAGGTGCGAAACGAAAAGCCCGGTCTCTGCGGCAGAGCGTCCATCGCGTTTCAGTCGCCTGTCGACCGCGAGGAAGCGATCCTTGCGGGAAAAACTGCCGCCGAAGCGGTACTTGCGGGCAAAACCGGATTCATGGTGGGATTCAGACGGCTAGACAGCGAGGAATACGCCGTCGAAACAATGCTCATTCCGGTGGAAGAGGTCATGCTGGACGAAAAGAAAATGCCCCGTTCTTATCTGAACGAGGCGGGAAACGATGTCACCGAAGAATTCATCCGCTGGGCAAAGCCGCTCATTGGCGGCGAACTGCCGGATTTTGCACATTTTAACGGATAAGGAGAATTGATATGCTGGTACCGATGAGAGCTATCCTCGAAGCCGCCGACCGATACGGCTACGGTCAGGCTGCCTTTAATATGAACAGCTTCGGACAGATCGAAGCTGCTGTGCGTATCCATGAGCTGCTGGGTTCCCCCGCGGTGCTGCAGGGTGCCGAAGCTTCCAACGCTTTTATGGGTGGTGACCTTGATTTTATGCACGGCTCTGCCGAAGCAAAGGTCAAAGGTGCAAAGAATATCGGCGACGCCGTAAAGAAATTCGGTGCGGACAGCCCCATGCCCATCGCACTGCATCTGGACCACGGCAAGAGCCTTGAGACTGTCAAAGCCTGCATCGACGGCGGTTATACCTCCGTTATGATCGACGGCAGCAGCCTGCCTTATGAAGACAATGTCGCCCTGACCCGTGAGGTCGTCCGCTATGCCCATCCCT
>JAFQND010000152.1 GCA_017396055.1 Oscillospiraceae bacterium | reverse complement strand
GGTGGGAAGCAGGCCCAGATACGGCAGGACATCCTTCATGACCGCCGAAGCGAGAGGACCGACAACGACGTTTGCATAGCTGGTGTCGCCTTCGGTGGGTTCGTCGACCAGAACCAGCGCCGCGACCTGGGGGTCATCGGCGGGAGCAAATACGAAATAGGAGAAAACGCGCTTGGTGTCGGTGGAGTCGGTCAGTTTCTGGGCGGTACCGGACTTGCCGCCGATACGGTAGCCCTTAACATAGGCGTTGGTGCCGCCGTTGTTGGAAACGACCTGTTCCAGCGCGGTGCGCATGATGGCGGAAGTCTCTTCCGAAATGACCTGACGGCGGATCTGTGCGCCGTATTCTTCAACAGTGTTGCCGTTGACGTCGACGACCCGGTCGACGACATGGGGAGTCAGCAGATAGCCGCCGTTGATGGTGGCGACGGCTGCGGTCAGCATCTGCAGAGGGGTAACGGTATTGGACTGACCGAAAGAGCAGGATGCCAGCGAGATATTGCTCATGGAGGCATCGTAATAGCTGCCGATATTCTCGGCGGGCAGGTCGATACCGGTTTTTTCGGTCAGACCGAAAGCCTCATAGTACTTGAAGAACCGGGTCTGGCCGAGGCCCTGGCCGATGGTGATAAAAGCCGGGTTGCAGGAGTTTACCAGCGCGCCGTTGAAGTCGAGAAGGCCGTGGCCCGCGACTTTATGGCATTTGATCGGTTTATCGAGGCCGGGAAATTCCACCGCACCGTAACAGTTATAGGTGGAGTTGACGGTAGCCGTTCCCTCTTCGATGGCGGCGGAAGCGGTGACCGTTTTGAATACCGAACCGGGCTCATAGGTGTCGGTGATGGCCTTGTTCTGCCACTGTTCCTCGCGGGCTTTTGTGAGAGCGGCAGCATATTCCTCAGGGTCTGCGATGGAAGCCAGCAGCGTGCGGGTCTCTTCGTCATAGATCGTCTGAGGATCGTTCAGATCATAGTTGGGGCGGGAGGCAAGGCCGAGGATACCGCCGGTCTTGACGTCCATTACGATGATGGCCGCGCCTTCGTCGGGATTATACTGGAGCATCGTCTCATCCAGACGCTTTTCGATATAGTGCTGGATCATCTGGTCGATGGTGGTGACGATGCTGCTGCCTTCGGTGGCAGGATAGGATTTTTCATAGGTGGTGGGCAGTGCGTCACCCAGGGCGTCCTTTGCGGTGATCTGACGGCCGGGAGTGCCCGAAAGGGTGGAGTTATATTTGGCCTCAAGGCCGTAAGCACCCTGGTTGTCACGGTTGGTAAAGCCGATGACGCTGGATGCCAGTGTTCCGTAGGGATAATAGCGCTTGGTGCTCACTTCGGTGGAGATGCCGCTGTATTTGTTCTCTCTGACCATGTCGAGCAGCGCGTCGACAACGGGTTTTTCCACCTTTTCGGCGATACAGCGGTAGTTCTTGTCGGTGTGGCTCATATGGTCGAGCACCGAGTCGATACTGACGTTCAGAAGAGACGCCAGATCTTCCGCCATATTTTTCCGTGCAGCATCCTGCTGTACGGTACCGGAATAAGTTTTCTCCAGCTTTCGCTGGATGGCGGCGGGGTCGATAACGACATTCCAGACGGTGGCGCTCTGTGCCAGCACATTCATGTTGGTGTCATAGATGGTGCCGCGGTTGGCAGGGATCTCCACATCGCTCAGCTGCTGGCTGGCGGCGCGGGCACGCATGATGTCGCCTTCAGCGACCGACCATCGGTAGAGATTGTACAGTACCCATCCCAGCACAGCAAGCAGGACAGGACAGACGACAAGGATCAGTCTGGCCATGGGTGACAGATTTTTTTTGACAGAAGATCTTTTTGCCATCAGGGTCCTCCCGGCGATGCTCACAGAATAAAAAAGCAAACTTGTTCAGAAAAAGGAAATAGTTCTCTGAATAACAACAAAAGGTCAAGATTTCCATCTCAACCTCCATTGTCATCATATTGAGTTTCCCGCCCGGTTATGCCGGTGCGATATCAGAAGCTGAAACCGATTTTTTCCAGAAGACCGACGATCTTCTCAAGAGGGGTATCTTCGGTAACGACGGCCTCCACACGGTTGTGCTGGACCTGCAGATAGGTTACCTGGCTGGCGTCGGGCTTGACCATGCCGTATTCGCCGACACTGATCTCCTCTACGCTCTTCAAAGACATCATACTCTCCAGTTCGGTCTCCATGCGGACACCTTCGCTCTGCAGCTCGGCCAGAGTGGTCTGCGCCGCGTTGATGGCCTGTCCCATCTCAGTGATCTGTACGCGGCCGTAAAGCATGACCGAGATCATACCGATGATCAGGGCTGCGGTGAACATAATCTTGGCAGGATGGATGACCCGTTCTTTTTTGGGGACGCGGGTGATCACAGGGGCATGCTGCTCAAAGCGCTCCAGATCATATTGAGTTTTTCTTACTGCGCTCGACTGCTGCATGAGGGGATCGCCTTCCTTTTAGATCTTTTCGATGATGCGCAGCTTGGCACTCTGGCTGCGCCGGTTCAGTTCCAGTTCTTCCTTTGAGGGAAGGATGGGTTTTTTGCCGATATGTTTAGCACGGGGCTTCTTGCCGCATACACAGACCGGAAATTCCGGCGGGCAGGTACAGCCCCGGCAGAAGTCTGCGAATTTTTGCTTGACCATGCGATCTTCCAGAGAATGGAAGGTTATGATGACCAGCCTTCCACCCGGATTCAGGTTTTCAAAGGCTTCGTCAATGCCCTGTGAAAGGGCGTCCAGCTCGGAGTTCACGGCGATCCGCAGCGCCTGGAAAGAACGCTTGCAGGGGTTTTTTTCTCTTTTCGCCGCGGCCGGCATGGCCGATTTGATGATATCTGCCAGCTGAAGTGTTGTGAGGATCGGCTGTTTCTCCCGCTCCCGGACAATGGCCCGGGCAATGCTGCGGGAATATCTCTCTTCGCCGTATTCCCAGAGAATTCTGGCGATCTCCTCTTCCGATGAGGATGCTACCAGATCAGCGGCACTCGGTCCTTCCTGGGACATGCGCATATCCAGCGGCGCGTCCTTCAGGTAGGAAAATCCCCTTTCCGCAGTGTCCAGCTGGTGTGATGAAACGCCCAGATCCAAGAGCACACCATCTGCGCCGGATACGCCGGCATTTGCCAGTGCCGTACCCATATTGCGGAAATTGATGCGGACAACCTGTGCACAGGGATACTGGGACAACCGTTCCGTTGCAATGGCCACTGCATCCGGATCCTGGTCCAGAGCCAGCAGTCTGCCGGTCGTCAGCCGTTTGGCGATCTGAGACGAATGTCCCGCACCGCCGGCCGTACCGTCCACATAAACGCCTTCGGGATTGATGTGAAGGCCTTCCAGGCACTCCTCAAGCATCACGGAGAAATGTGAAAATTCCAAGGGGAGTACCTCCTTTTGAGGCGATGGCCTCAATTTCCGGATCAGAAGCCGATGTCGATCATCAGCTGATCCATTGTCGAAGCGTCCATTTTACCGCACATGGCATCATACTCCGACTTGTCCCAGATCTCACAGTGATCGTCGGCACCGATGATGACGACGTCTTTTTCGAGTCCCGCGAACTCACGAAGGTTCTGGGGGATCACGATACGGCCCTGTTTGTCGGGCTCGGCTTCTGCGGCGCCCGCAAACAGATAGCGGCGCAGCATTTTTGCCTGTGAGACAGGATACTGTTTGAGCTTTTCGGACAGAAGCGCAAAGGCCTCTTTCGAATAAGCATTGATGCAGCGGTCACCGTTGCCGCGGCTTAAGATGAAACGCTCTCCCATTTCTTCTCGGAGTTTGGCGGGGAAATTCAAACGCCCTTTGACACCGTCGATAGCACATACAAACTCACCGATCAGCATTACCCCGTCACCCCTTTTCTAGCGGGAAAGTCGTCCCATTTTAGGGAAAATCAACCCTTTTTCACCGCAATTCACCACTACACTGTTAATTATAATGGCTTCCCGCGATTTTTGCAACCGTTTTCAGGGGCTCGGGAAGCCATTTTTTCAGTGTTCACAAAAAGTTTACAATTAGAGGTGCATCCATTCAACAGTCCTTTGGGGACAATCTAATTTTACCCCTTCAGAGCCGCCGTGTCAATCGTTTTTCCAACAAATCCCAATGGGGATATCCGGGACGGTTTTCCCCGCTCAGGCGGCGATTGACAGAGGCATTTCCCTGTGCTATAGTAAAGAAAAAACCTCCGGGAGGATGCCGCCATGAAAGGGACCATCACCGTTTCCTATCTGCAGAGATATCTGCGGTCCAAAGATCATAACGCCGGTCATGAGATCGACTATTTTCTTAAACTGATCGAAGAAACGGGTGAGCTTTCCAAAGCCCTTGCCTATGAGCTGGTCCATGCCGAAGGCGAGCGGTTCAAAGGCTCTGTGGAAGAAGAGCTCTGGGATGTCATCTATTATACGATTTGTCTGGCAAATCTCTATGATGTCGATCTGGAAAAATGGATCCGTATCAAGGAGAATTACAATAATGCCCGCTATAATCCCGATATGGTCTATGATCCCGACGGTCCGGTCACGGTGGCCTGGCTGCAGGATTATCTGTATAAAAAAGACCGCTGGCCCGGCTATGAGACTTATCACGACTTCTTCTGCAAGATGGTCGAGGAGATCGGCGAGCTGGCCGAGATCATCTATAAGGGCGCTCCCCATGCCGAAGGCGACTCGTTCAAGCACACCATCGAGGAAGAGCTGTGGGACGTGCTGTATTACGCCCTGCTGACAGCCGATATGTGCCATGTGGATCTGGAGCACTGGATCCCCATCAAGGAAGCCTATAACAACGCACGATACAATCCCGGTATTGTGTTTGGAGAGTGACCCTCCGGACATAATGGGGCAAGGGATAAGTCCCTTGCGAGTCCGGAGCAGCGCTCCGATCGCTCTTCGCAGAGAGCGAAACTCTTTCCCTTCGCCCGCAGGCGAACAATAATTACGCATCAGCGCCCGCCGCAGCGGGCGCTCTTTTGTTTATGCTGTCGGGACTCCGTCCCGAACCCTGCTGAGGCCCCT
>JAFQND010000151.1 GCA_017396055.1 Oscillospiraceae bacterium | reverse complement strand
TTCCACACCATTTACTGGCCCATCTTCCTGATGAGCATGGATCTCCCCCTGCCCAAGCAGGTCTTCGGTCATCCCTGGATGCTGTTCGCCGCTGACAAGATGTCGAAATCCAAGGGCAATGTCATCTATGCCGACGATATGGTCCGCCTGTTCGGTGTTGATGCTGTCCGCTACTATATGCTCTCCGGTATGCCTTATGCACAGGACGGCAGCATCACCTATGAAGCTTTCATCACCAAATACAACGCTGAGCTGGCCAACACCCTGGGCAATCTGGTCAACCGCACCGTTGCCATGGCAAACAAGTACTTCGGCGGCGAAATGGGCGCAGCAGCCATTGAAAACGAACTGGATGCCGACCTGAGAGAAACCGCACTGGCTGCCGTTTCCGGTGTACTGTCTTCGATGGAAGAATACCGCACTGCCGATGCTCTCGGAAAGATCATCGCCCTGGCACAGCGCTCCAACAAATATATCGACGAAACCACCCCCTGGGTACTGGCAAAGAGCGAGGAGACCCTGCCCCGCCTGAAGACCGTTCTGTCCAACCTGATCGAAGCTATCCGCTTCATCGGCGTACTGCTGGCTCCCTTCCTGCCCGATACTTCCGCTTCTATCCTCGAGCAAATCAATGCTCCCGCTGCCGCTCTGGAAGATGTTGCTGAGTTCGGTTCTGTCGGCGCCCGCAAGGTCAACGAAGCCAAGGCTCTGTTCGCCCGCGTGGACGAAGCCAAGATGATGGATCAGATCCGCAAGGAGATCATCGAACCCCAGATCGCCGAAGCACAGGCTGAAGCCGCCAAGAACGCTCCTCCCGTCGAGGAGAAATCCGAAGAGCCCGCTTTCCAGCCCGAACCCATTGCTGACGTAATCACCTTTGATGATTTTACCAAAGTCGACCTGCGCGTCGGCAAGGTCGTTGCCTGCGAAAAGATGAAGAAGTCCAAGAAACTGCTGAAGATCCAGCTGGAAGACGGCTTCGGTACCCGCCAGATCCTCTCCGGTATCGCTGCGTGGTATACTCCCGAAGACCTGATCGGCAAGAAGGTCGTCTTTGTTGCCAACCTCGCCCCCAGAAATATGGCCGGAGAGCTGAGCGAAGGCATGATCATTGCCGGTGACTGCGCCAACGGTGATGTCAAAGTCATGTTCGTCGACGACGCCGTTCCTGCCGGCGCTGCCATCCACTAACAAGCCGATGCCCGGGGGCTTGTCCCCCGGGTTTTTTCTATCCGTTTTCAGAAAGAAGGTAATTATATGATCGTTCCCAACGGAAGCCGTGTCCTCGAGACCGCAAGACTGATCCTCCGCCCCTTTAAAGAGTCGGACGGTGATGATATGTTCAAAAACTGGGCAAGTGACCCCGAAGTTACGAAATATGTGACCTGGGAGCCCCACACCGACCCCAAAAACACCTGTGCCCTCTGCAAAATGTGGGAGGAGGAATCGAAAGACCCCAAATCCTTCCGCTGGACCATCGTCCCCAAAGAACTGGGCGAAGCCATGGGTTCTATCGATATTGTCGGGCTGCATGAAGAAATCTGCCGCGGCGAGATCGGCTACTGCTCCGGCAGAAGCGGCTGGGGCAAAGGCTATATGACTGAAGCCTTCAGAGCGGTCATGGAATATCTCTTCAACGAATGCGGCTTTGAGTCGATCTACGGCCGCTATGACGTGCGCAACCCCGCCTCCGGCAGAGTCATGGAAAAATGCGGCATGAAATATCTGGGTGAGGAGCCCTTCACCGACAAACGCACCGGTGAAAAAGGCACCGTCGGCTGCCGGCTCATCACCAGAGAAGAGTGGGAGGCGCTGAAATGAAACCGATCCCTCTGAACGAAATCCCTCCCGTCTATACCGGGATCTTCGACTCCCACGCCCACTATGACAGCGCACAGTTTGACGGCGACCGGGACAAGGTGCTGGCTGCTCTCAGCGAAAACGGCATCTGCGGTGTGATCGATGTGGGCTGTGACCTGGAAAGTTCTCTGAAGGCAGCCGAGCTTGCCCGCACCATACCGGGATTCTATGCCTCGGTGGGATATCATCCCCACGAGGCTGACTCCTATACCGAAGAGGATATGGCAAAGATCATCGAGCTGACAAAAGATCCCCGCGTGGTCGCCATCGGTGAGATCGGTCTGGATTATCACTATGATTTTTCTCCCCGCGAAAAGCAGAAAGAAGTCTTTGAGATCCAGCTGAAACTGGCAAAGGAGCTGGATCTGCCGGTCATCATCCATTCCCGTGAAGCTACTCAGGACACGCTGGAAACGCTGGCGAAATTCCCCGGCCTCCGCGGTGTTGTACACTGCTTCTCCGGCTCCGCCGAAACGGCAAACGAGCTTCTGAAGATGGGCTTTTATATCGGTTTTACCGGTGTCATCACCTTCCCCAATGCCCGAAAGATCCTCGAAGCCTGTGAAGCGGTCCCCGCCGACCGACTGCTTCTGGAGACCGACTGTCCCTACATGGCGCCTGTCCCCTATCGCGGCAAACGCTGCTGGTCGCCGCTGATCCGGTTCACCGCCGAAAAAGCCGCCGAGCTGCACAATATGGAACCGCAGCAGCTGATCGACCGGGCAAGAGAAAATACCCTTCGCCTCTTTGAGATCGAAAGCACCTAAAATCCCAGTAATTTCATCAAAAAGAATGAGAAAAAGGAACCTTTCGGGGTTCCTTTTTTTAGCGGATTATGGTATAATGACGGTGAAAAGATGCAATTATCCCTAATACTATGATACGAAAAACCTAAATTTTCGGGAAGGATGTGTCAAAGTATGCTCATTACCACCGATCAGGGCAGTTTCACCTTCCATTGTCTGTCTTCCGGACAGTTCGTGGGCAAAGAGGGCTGGATCCACCCCCGCCGTCAGCTGGACGCCTATGAGATCCTTTATATGGTGCAGGGCGATGCACAGATCCAGGAAGGGCTGACCCCCTATCAGCTGGAAAAAGGCGATGTGCTGGTGCTTTCACCCGAGATGATCCATTTTGGTCTGGCACCCAGCGTAAAAAAAGTCTCTTTCTTCTGGATGCACTTTACCACGGACAAGCCCGATCTGCTGGGGCTGACCGCTTCCTGTCAGGTCCGTGCGGAAAATGACATGCTGCCCAATCTCTTCCGGCAGCTTCTGCATCTGTGCAATAACAAAGACTATCCCGAAGAAGCCGTCGATATGGCTGCTATGCTGGTGGTAACCGAGACCGCCGTGCTGCAGCGCACTGCTGCCGTACGGCACAAAAAGATCCTCAGAGATATCACCGAATGGATCCGCATCAATGTCTGCTCGCCCATCACCGCTGCACAGGTGGGCTCTACCTTTGGCTACAACAGCGACTATCTGACCGCTCTGTTCAAAGAAAACTTCGGCATCGGTCTGAAGGAATATATCAATGAGCAGAAGATGAAACGTGCCGAAGAGATCCTGCTGACCACCGACGCCCCCATCAAAGAGATCGCGTCGATGCTGGGATTCGGCGACCCCAACCGCTTCATCAAATATTTTACCTATCATCAGGGCATCAGCCCGGCAAAATACCGCAGCCGCTATTACAACACCGGTCCCCGCGCGGAGGAATAAAGGACATGAAACATTCTGTGCTCTTCTGGGTGATCCTTGGGCTGGCAGTTATCGTGCTTCTGTTCGCGCTGGTCGTCATGCCTGTTCTGACGGTAAAGATCTATCAGGCAAACTTTAACAAACGCTATGAAACAAGCAACACCGCCGCCAACAAGCCCGCCTTCTACCCCGGGCTCGAGACAGAAGCCTGCACCTTCAAAACCCTGCAGGGACACACCCTTGCCGGCATGAAATATCACAAAAAAGATCAGGAGATCAAAGGCGTCGCCGTCATCGCCCACGGAATGGGCGGCGGCGGACAGAAAGGTTTCACCAATGTCGCCGACCGCTTCACCTCGGACGGTTATCTGGTGTTCGCCTATGATGCCACCGGCAACGACCTGAGCGAAGGCGATTCCACCGGCGGTCTGCCCCAGGGTGTCATCGACCTGGACCATGCACTACGCTTTGTCAAGGAACAGCCGGAGTATAAAGACCTTCCCATCGTGCTGTTCGGTTACAGCTGGGGTGCTTATTCGGTGGGCAGCGTGCTGAATCTCCATCCCGATGTGAAGGCCGCGGTCATGGCTTCCGGTTTCAACAGATCCATCGGCATGATCGAACAGCGTGGCGCAGGTTATGTGGGCAAATTCGCTGTCAAGCTGATGCTCCCCTATGTACAGGTCTATGAAAAGATCCTCTATGGAAAATATCCCGCCCTTTCGGCAGTAAAAGGCTTTGAAACGGCAAAAGATACCCGCATTATGATCATCTACAGTCTCGATGACGACACCGTCCGTCCCGAGAACGGCTATGAGCCCTTCCTTCCCTATCAGGATGACCCGCGGTTCACCTTCAAGATCTATGATGACCGCGGACATCGCTCCTTCTGGACAAGACCCGACCCCGAAAAACTGGATGCAGAGCTGTTCGACGAGATCGCCGCCCTGTATGACAGCTGCTGCAAAGGAGAATAAGTATGTTTGAATACCGAAAGGCGACCCTGAAAGACCTGGAGACGATCTGGGACTTCAACATCGCTAAAAACCCCGGAGATGAACGCTGGGTCCGCTGGAAAGAAGAATATGTCAGCCAGCACAGAGATGGTCTGGCGGTTACCTTTGTGGTGATCTGCGACGGCGAGCCGATCGGTGAGGGAACTCTTCTGATCTCGCCCGAATGCGGTGCCGAAAAAGGCCGGCTCGAACTGGTGGACGGAAAGACCGTCGCCAATGTCAACGCTCTTCGCATCCGCAAAGCGTATGAAGGTCAGGGACATATCTCCAAACTCGTCAAGGTCATGGAAGCCTATGCCGCAGAAGCGGGATTCGAGAGACTGACCATCGGTGTCGACGCGTCTGAGACCCGTAATCTCGGGATCTATCTCCACTGGGGATATGACAAATTTGTGCTCTCTTATGAAGAGGACGGCTAACTTGTACTCTTCTATGCTAAAGAACTGAAATGAAAAAAGCAGAGGAAAACGCCTCTGCTTTTTCTTTGCATCAGAAACTGGGGCCGTCAAATGCGGCGGGGTCAATGATATCAGCCACCAGAACGGGTTCGTATCCGGCATTCCGGCACCAGTTGATACCGGTCTCGATCAGCTCCCGATAGAACGGACGGTGGTTGGAATAATCGGGGTAGAAATACTGCTCGTGGATCAGAAGATCGACAAAATCTCTTCCCGGCCAGAGAGCGGCCATCCGGTCCAGCTCAGGGCCGACCGTTTCGGGACGGAAGCAATCCAGCACGATATCACAGCAGCAGAAGATCATATCGGTAGCGGGATCTTTTGCAAAACATTTCTCTCTGACCAGGTCAAACTGTTCATCGGTGCAGTAATAGTGCAGCCAGCGCTTGCCCTCGGTGTTGAAGGAGAAATCGCCTAAAAGAATCTCGACGCCGCAGTCTCTCAGAGCTCTGACACCGTCGGGCGTAGCTGCTGCAAAATGAAGGGTCGTTGTTTTGCTGAGAACCTCAGGACCGGCAAACCGCAGGATCTCATCGTGGACCTGTCTGCATTCGGCTGTGATCTGTTCCGGACTCGCATCACGATAGGGCCAGTTGGGGAATTCCGCCTTGGAGTGGAAGGAGAGATGGATCCAGTCGGCATTTGCCGCCCACTCTGCCTTGAACCGGTCGGGTACCATGGTCAGGTTAAAATCTCCCCGCTCAAAAAAGAGGTTGAAATGCACCTTTGTGCCGTATTTTTCGTGAAACTCACGGAACATCTTCAGAAAAGGGTTTTCAAAGAGCGAGGTATATTCGGGGTGCGCGGCGATATCCTCCAGAAAACGGATATTATCGTCCACAGAAATGCGATAGCCGCGTTTAGCCATAAAGATGCTCCTTTCAGAAGGTCATGCCGTCGAACTGTTCGAGGAAAGCCTTGTTTCTGCGGATGGAGTCATAGGGATCGATCTGGGTGGAGTCCTGATCGATGACCGTCCAGGGAACGCCGGCGGCTTTGCCCATTTCGATCATTTCCTTCAGAGGGAGAATGCCGTCGCCCAGCTCGGTGAAGAGTCTCTTGTCCGATACAAGGTCAAAGGCCTCATTGGACAGCTGCTGATAAGGAAGAACGACGCCGTCAAACATATCCAGCTTCTGAGGAGCGTCGGCGGGGAAATCTTTCAGGTGGAGAATGGCAACACGGTCGATATACCGCTTGAGGAACTCAACGGTGTCGATGCCGGCGCGGGAAGACCAGTAAACATCCAGTTCCAGACTCAAAAGACCGGGATCGGTGTTTTCAAGGATCCATTCCATCGATGGAATACGGCAGAGACGCTGGAATTCCTGGAAATGGTTGTGATAGCAGAGCGTCACACCGTTCTCGCGGCAAATCTCGCCCACGCGATTATAGACCGTGCAGCGTTTGAGCACTTCGCCCGGTACGCCATAGGGGAAGAAGTCGTTGCCGCAGACCAGATATTTCACGCCCAGTTCGCCGTAATACTCCAGCTCGGCTTTGATGGAATCAAGGTCGGCAGAACCGATATGGGCACCCATCAGATTCAGACCGGTTTCTTCCAGAAGAGCTTTCATCTCCTGAACGGATTTGCCCATTCTGTCGGCGATCTCGATCTGTTTATAACCTGCTTCGGCTACCTTTTTCAGGGTGCCGGCAAGATCCTCTTTCATCTGTTCGCGCAGTGCGTAAAGCTGCAGACCTACCTGCATTGTCATGGTCATCGCTCCTTTTTCGGATATTTTTCGCTTTCATTATACCACAGTCACCATAAAAATGGAAACTGCAGCGAAAAATTTCTGCAAAACCGAAAACTTCTGCGGTACGGCTGTACCTTTTCCAAAAAAGATGTTATAATACCCATATAAAATGATGTTGTGCCTTTCAACAAGGCTTTATCCAAAAGGAGGTCTTTCTTTATGGCAACCAGAATCGGCATCCTCACCAGCGGCGGCGACTGTCCCGGCCTCAATGCTGTTATCCGCGGCGTTGCAAAAGCAGCTTATGAGATCATCGACGATGTGGAGATCATCGGCATTATCGACGGCTATCGAGGACTGATCGAGGGCGAATACAAGCTCATGAAAAAGTCTGATTTCTCCGGCATTCTGACCCTCGGCGGCACTATTCTGGGTACCTCCCGTCAGCCCTTCAAACTGATGCAGGTCATCGGCGAAGACAATGTCGACAAAGTCAAGGCCATGAAGGAAAACTATAAGAAGATGAAGCTGGACTGCCTGCTGATCCTGGGCGGCAACGGCACCCATAAGACCGCTGCCCTGCTGGCAGAAGAAGGACTTAATGTCATCGGTCTGCCCAAGACCATCGACAACGACCTTTACGGCAGCGATGTGACCTTCGGTTTCCATTCCGCACTGGATATCGCCACCGAAGCCATCGACCGGCTGCACACCACCGCCGCCAGCCACGGCCGCTGCATGGTCGTTGAACTGATGGGCAACAAAACCGGCTGGCTGACCCTCTATGCAGGTGTCGCCGGCGGCGCCGATGTCATTCTGCTGCCTGAGATCCCCTTCGATATGAAAAAGGTCGTCAAGGCCGTCAAGAAGCGCGCTGAAAACGGCAAAGCCTTCTCGATCATCGCCGTGGCCGAGGGCGCTATGGAAAAGAGCGAGCCCAAAAAGCGCAAGGAACGCCTTGCTGCCCGTACAGCCGAAGGCTATGCCAATATCTCGTCCAAGATCGCTGCAGCCGTCACCGCTGCCGGCTGTGAATGCCGCGTCGTCATTCCCGGACACACCCAGCGCGGCGGTGCCCCCTCTGCCTATGACCGCGTGCTGTCTACCCAGTTCGGTGCCTATGCCGCCAGCCTTATCAAGAAAAAAGAATTTGGCGTCACCGTCGCCAAGGTCGGCAACACCATCACCCAGAACAAGCTTTCCGACATCGCCGGAAAAGCCAAGCTGGTCGCCCCCGATGACCAGATGATCCTGGTAGCCAAAGACATGGGCGTGTCTTTCGGCGACGAATAAGAAAAATAAAGAGGGCGGGAGACCGCTCTCTTTGCATGATATCAAAGGAGCAAACAGATCTATGAATTCCATCATCCAGACCCTTACCGCCATCGTTTCCGATGCCTTCGCCTCCTGCGGCTTTGACCCCGCACTGGGCAATGTGGGCGTTTCTGACCGTCTGGACCTCTGCCAGTTCCAGTGCAACGGCGCTTTTGCCGGCGCAAAACTCTACCGCAAGGCCCCCTTCATGATCGCCGAGCAGGTAGCGGACGTTCTGAAAGAAAATCCCGTTTTCGCCAAGGCTGAATGTGTCCGTCCCGGATTTCTGAACCTCTCTGTCACCGACGAATTTCTGAAGGAGCAGGGCGAAGCACTGATGGCTGACCCCTTCCTCGGTATTCCTCAGGCAGAAAAGCCCGAAACCATCGTCCTGGACTACGGCGGTCCCAACGTCGCAAAACCCCTGCATATCGGTCACCTGCGCTCCGCCATTATCGGCGAGTCGCTGAAAAGAATCGCCCGTTCCACCGGCCGCACCGTACAGGGCGACGTCCATCTGGGTGACTGGGGCCTGCAGATGGGTCTTGTCATTGCCGAGCTGAGCGAACGCTGCCCCGAATGGCGCTGCTTCGCCGAAGACTTCAATCCCGAAAAGGACGAGGTCCCCGCTCTGGAAGCTTCTGAGCTCAACGAGATCTATCCCTTCGCCAGCAAGCGCAGCAAAACCGACGAAGCCTTCTCTCAAAAGGCACACATCTGCACCTATGAGCTGCAGAACGGCAGAGCCGGCTATTATGCCCTGTGGAAAGAGATTCTTCGCGCTTCCATCGCCGACATGAAACAGAACTATGAAAAACTGGGTGTCGATTTCGACCTCTGGTACGGCGAGAGCGATGCGGACAAGTATATTCCCGAACTGATGGAGATCCTGACCGGCAAAGGCCTGCTCCGTGAGAGCGATGGCGCCATGGTCGTCGACGTCGCCGAAGAATCCGACAAGGCTCCCATGCCCCCTGTCATCATCAGAAAATCCGATAACTCCAGCATCTATGCCACCACCGACCTTGCCACCATCATCCAGCGCGAAAAGGACTTCCATCCCGAGCGGATCTGGTATGTGGTCGACAAACGCCAGGAACTGCATTTCACCCAGGTCTTCCGCTGCGCCAAAAAAGCAGGTATCGTTCCCGAAGAGACCGATCTTGCCCATCTGGGCTTTGGCACCATGAACGGCAGCGACGGCAAACCCTATAAGACCCGTGACGGCGGTGTCATGCGACTGTCCGACCTGATTGCCACCGTGACCGATGCCGCAAAGGAAAAACTGACCGCCTCTGAATTCGTTTCGGAAGCCGACCATAACGAGATCGCCGAGAAGGTAGGCATCGCCGCACTGAAATTCGGTGACCTGATCAACCAGCCCACCCGCGACTATGTCTTCGATCTGGACAAATTCCTCTCCTTTGAGGGCAAGACCGGCACCTATCTGCTGTATACCGTCACCCGCATCAACTCCATTCTGAAAAAAGCAGGTCTCGATGAGACTTCTCCCCTTTCGCTGCACAGTGTCTATACCGATGCCGAGCGCGAGCTGTGGCTGAACCTGCTGCTGACCGGCGGTGTCTTCCAGCGCGCATTGGACGAAAAATCTCCCAGCCATGTCTGTGAGAACGCCTATCAGCTGGCTACCCTCTTCTCCCGCTTCTATCATGACAACCACATCATGGCCGAAGAAGATGAAGCGAAGAAAGAGACCTGGCTCTGTCTGTGCCGCTTTGTCCGCACTGTGCTTCTGAAGCATCTGGACGTACTGGGCATCGAATCCGTGGAACATATGTAATCGTCAAAAGGGCCGCCGGAACTCTCCGTACGGTCCTTTTTCTCTGAAGGGGGAATATTCATGGAATTTACGCCGATCCGCTGTTATCATGATTTCATCGAAGCAATCAGAAAAGCCGGTTTTTCGATGGGCGGCAGCAGCGAAGGGATCTTCTCGCTCTGCAGCCATTTTGCTGAAAATATCCGCTGGCATACCGGCGACCCGGAGACCGATCCCTGGGTCTGGAGAAGACGGGCAGCGGAAGAGGGCGATATCGTCTACGGTAAATTTTTCTTCCATAAGGGCGGATATATCACCCGCGAATGGCTGCCGCTGTTCATGGCGGTCCGCCGTGACGGTCTGGAACTTTCGGAAATGTACGAAGACGGCAAAATCACCCGGATGGAAAAAGACATCTACGAACTCATCTGCAAAACCGGCCGGGCTTCTTTTTCCGAACTGAAGAGTCTTCTGGGCATCCGGAAAGAGAGTGCTTCAAAGTTTGAGTCTGCCACCGTAAAGCTGCAGAGCGGAATGTTCATCACCATCTGCGGCGAAACAAGAAAACTTGCCTCCACCGGCGAACCCTACGGATGGCCGGTCAATGTCTTCTGCCCCATCGAAGCGATCGACGAAGAACTCTGGGAAGACGCCTGTGACTATGACGCCGACGAAGCCGAAACCCTCATCCGAAACCGGATACTGTAACTGAACCCCACGGCCGACGAAAAAGCAATCCGGAAATTTATCCGGGGATGATCAGGACCTGAGCCAGTTTAAGAATTTTTCAATGAGTTCAACCGTCAGAAACCGGATCTGATACCGCTGCGGTGAAGACAGCACGGCTTTCTCCTCATCGGTAAAGGAGTTGTCAAGGATCGCCTCGCCCTCCGCCGCCGGAAGGCAAAGGGGCGGATAAAGCACACACCACCAGTTTTTGCCTTTTCCCTCGCCGATCGTCACCCTGAGCGTGTCGTACCATCCCGCCGGAACCGTTCGTTCTTCGTAAACACGGGTATCAAAAAAACTATGGGAAAGTTCTGCTTTCACCGGCAGATCACAGCCATTTTCCAGAAGCGTCTCCTCTGCGGCTGCTTCGATATCATCGAGGTTCTCCGAGAGATAGAGCATCATCTGCTCTTTTTCCCCTGAGGCGGCGGCCCAATCTGCCGATCGTTCCAGCAATCTGTCCCGGACAGCCAGTTTTAATGCCTGATCTTCCGGAAGGTCAGACTGCGCCAGAATATGCAGCCGGAGCATATCCTCTCTGAGCTCACGGCAGCCTCTTCCGAAATCGGCAGCGACGGTAAACGAAATCATAAAAATGATCAGCAATGCGGCCGTCAGCAGACGCATCAAAGCTTCTTTTGCATACTGAGCCATAAAAAATGCCCATCCTTTCGTCTGTGGTGACGAGAGTATGGGCGTTTCGCTTTTGTTTTATTCTACTGTCAGGATCTCCGTACCGGAAGAAACGGGGCGGGCAAGGAAAGTGCTTCCAAAACGGGAGAGGACCTCTTTCGCGGCAGACGCCCTGGCCTTATCGGAAAAGAGTCCGAATACCACCGAACCGCTGCCGGTCATCAGAGCTGCTTCGGCTCCTGCGGCAGAGATCGCCTCGCGGATCGCTTCGATATCATCACTTGCGGCGGATTCCTCCAGCACGTTTGCCATGAAACCGCTCATGGCGGAAAGGCTGCCTGCTTCCATAGCGCGGAGCAAGGCAGGATTGTCGGGGTGGCATTTCACACCGACCTCATCGAAATGATGGAAAGCTGCACCGGTGCTGATACCGAAAGGAGGTTTGACCAGCAGGATATGACAATCCGGCATGGGGGCACAGGGAGTGACCCGCTCGCCGATACCCTGTACAAGAGCCGTACCGCCCACCAGACAGAAGGGGACATCGGCGCCCACTTTCAGTCCCATCTCTATGAGTTTTTCGGTCTCAAGATCCGTTCCGTACATCTGATCGAGGCCGATCAGCACAGCAGCGGCATCGGCGCTTCCACCGCCCATTCCGGCTTCACTGGGGATCTGTTTTTCGACAGTGATCTCACAGCCGCCCGAAATATCAGTCTCTTCGAAAAAGGCCTTTGCCGCTTTAAAAGCGGTGTTGCATTCATTGGCCGAGATACCGCTGTCAGCAGTGACGGAGATCTGATCCGACCGACGGATCGTGACCCTGTCGGCGAGAGAAACGCTCTGCATCACCATATCCATCAGGTGATAGCCGTCCTCTCTGAGACCGACGATATCCAGAGAAAGGTTGATCTTGCCAAAGGCAAGCAGGGTAATCTCGTTCATAGTCTCTCCTTACAGACGAAGAAGCGGATTCTGTTTCACTTCAATGGCCCGGACAGGGCACATCTCATGACAGCAATAACAGCGGATACATTCGCTTCGGATGATACGGGCTTTTCCCTTTTCCACACGGATTGTGTGAGCAGGACAGCTCTCGGCACATTTACCGCAGCCGACACATTTCTTCAGATCGATGTGGGGACGGGTGGTCAGAAAAGTATCGACAATGGGGCGGGCAAGGGGCCTGAGGAAACGCGGCACCTTGGACAGAAAATCCATACTCATGGTGCGGGGACGCTTGAAATCGGCATAGCAGAAAAGATCATCGCCCACAAGTTTCAGCTCGTCAAAGGTCTTTTCACAGATACCCCGCTCTTTCGCACAGCGGATGGTGAGGATATCATCCTCCTCGCGGCCGATGACCTTGCAAAGTGCCAGATCCAGTTCATAGGGCGAAGTGGAGCAGAGCGTCATATTGGTCTGGCGAAGCTGACCGGCAGAAGGACCGTCGCCTTCCATCGAGATGACCGCATCACAGAAGGTGATGGCGGGACGCACTGTTTCACAAAGGTCGATGAGCATCGAGCAGAAATCTTCCTCTTTGGGATAACGCCAGTGATAATCCGGCTTGGTAAGACCGGGAATGCAGCCGAAAAGATTCTTGACACCACCCGAAAGGCCGGCCATACAATGGCTTTTCAGTTTACAGACCGAGATGACAAGATCCGCTTCGATGATGGGAGTAATGATTGGGAAAGAGGGGCTGGTGACACCGTTTCTGCTGGGGGTCTCATGGGAATTGGTATCGAGGTTCAGCTTTGCACCCGTTTCTTTTGCAGCCTGTTCCATGCCGGAAGCACGATAAATACCGGTCAGCTGAGAAACGGTATAGAGACCGCCGGGGCTGTCGGCGATGGTGATGTCGGTGACGCCCGCTTTCTGCAGCCGGCGGATGATGGCAGTCACGAGGGCAGGATGGGTGGTAGTCCCCTCTTCGGGGCGGCGCTTCAGAAGAAGGTTCGGCTTGACCGTCACCTTCATATCCGGACGGAGCAGTTCGTCCAGCCGGAGCAGCTCAAAATGCGCCTCCACTGCTTTCTCCATCTCGAATGGGTCATAAGAAAAGGTATGCTTGACAGATACCACGGAGCATCCTCCTTATTTTCGCTCGGCAAGAAACTCGCCGATACGGCGGACAGCTTCGGTCAGATGATTGACCGAGTAGGAATAGGACACGCGGACAAATCCTTCACCGCTCTGGCCGAAGGCATTTCCGGGTACAACAGCCACCCGCTTGGAATAGAGAAGCTGCTCGCAGAATTCTTCGGAAGACAGGCCGGTGGATTTGATGCAGGGGAAGACATAGAAGGCTCCCTCCGGCTCGAAGGTGTCAAGTCCGAGGCGATTGAACGCATCTACGATAAAACGGCGGCGAAGGTTATACTCATCGCGCATCTGGGCGATATTCTCCTCACAGTTGTCCAGTGCCTCAATGGCGGCGTACTGAGCGGTCGTGGGGGCGCACATCAGTGCGTACTGATGAATTTTCAGCATCTGTCTCATGGCAGCTGCGGGACCGCAGAGGAAGCCCAGCCGCCAGCCGGTCATGGCAAAAGATTTGGAGAAGCCGTTGACGATGACGGTGCGTTCCTTCATACCGTCGATCTCAGCGATGGAGATATGACGGCCGTTATAGGTCAGCTCAGCATAGATCTCGTCGGAAAGAACAACGATATCGTGCTTTTTCAGAACATCTGCAATGGCTTCAAGATGTTCGCGGCGCATGACAGCGCCGGTGGGGTTATTGGGATAAGGCAGTACCAGCAGCTTGGTCTTCGGGGTGATGGCCGCCTCCAGACGCTCGGGAGTCAGACGGAACTCATCTTCGGCGAGAGTCTCCAGCGGTACGGGAACACCGCAGGCAAGGGTGACCATGGGCGCATAAGCGACAAAGCTGGGCTCGGGGATCAGTACTTCGTCACCAGGATTGATAAAGGCGCGGACGCAAAGGTCGATACCTTCCGAACCGCCGACAGTGACGATGACCTCGCTCTGGGGATCATACTCCAGAGAAAAGCTGCGGTCCATATAGGCAGAGATAGACTTTCTCAGCTGCATCAGACCGGCATTGGCAGAATAGGCGGTCTTGCCCCTCTGCAGGGTATCCATAGCTGCCCGGCGGACAGCATAGGGGGTCTTGAAATCAGGCTCACCGACGCCGAGCGAGATGACATTATCCATCTCACTGGCAATGTCAAAAAAGCGCCGGATGCCGGAAGGCTTCAGGGAAGCGGCACGGTCAGAGATCAGGTTTTCGATGTTCATCAGATGGAAATGATCCTCCTTTCATCGATTCCCTGCTCGCCCATGATAACGCCCCAGTCTTTATAGCGGCTGAGGACAAAGTGGGTCGCGGTAGAGAGAACGCCGTCCAGTACGGCGAGGCGCTGTGCAACAAAGAGAGCGACTTCTTTGAAAGTCTTGCCGACAACGCGGATATGCAGGTCATAGCCGCCACTCATCAGATAGACGCTGGAAACTTCGTTGTATTCGCTGATGGTGCGGGCGATCTCTTCAAAGCCGAAATCGCGCTGAGGGCTGACTCTGACTTCAATGATCGCTTCGACCAGCTGAGTGTCGATCTTATCATAGTCCAGAAGAGGCTTATAGCCGCGGATGACGCCCTCTTTTTCATAAGCGTCGATTTTTGCCTGGACTTCTTCGGCAGAGATGCCCAGCATGACTGCCATTTTTTCTGTATCCATACGTGCGTTGCCGTTTAAGATCTGCAGAATCTGATCCATAATGATGCTCCTTTCGGTATTACAGGTGGAGAAATAAAAAAGATTTCATCCCGTGTTGGGACGAAATCCGAAATTCCGCGGTACCACCCAGATTGCGGGAAAATATCCCGCCGCTCTATCCCCATAACGCAGGGCTGCGCCGTGTTCTGCACGGGGCTCCGGGGTGGCTCGCGGCATTGTACGGATCTTTCACCAAAACGATCCGCTCTCTTTGCAGTTGTGGGGCCGCTTCTTCCCATCATGGCCTTTAACATATTTATTATAGATTATTCCGCCGGCAATGTCAACCATAATCACCTCTGCAAAGACAAAACTTGCCATTGAAGATCCGTTTTGCTATAATAAAAACAGAATACTCGAAACGGAGGGCCTATCATGTCCGTCATTCTTTTTCTTCTCTGTCTGATCGCATCGGGACTAGGCGCCATTACCGGTGTCGGCGGCGGCATTCTCATCAAGCCCATTGCTGACGCGATGAATCTGCTTCCGGTCAGCGCCATCAGTTTCCTTTCCGGCTGTACAGTATTGTGTATGTCGGCTTCTTCCCTGATCCGGGGACGGAACAACGGTGTCCGGCTGGAGAAAAATATCACTGTTCCTCTGGCAGTCGGTTCCATCGGCGGCGGACTTCTGGGCAAATGGCTGTTCGAGCTGATCCGTCAGGGCTTTGAAAATGAAGCCGTGCTGGGTCTTATTCAGGCTGTCTTGCTGCTTGTCATGACAATGGCAGTGCTGGTGTATTATTTCTTCAAGGAAAAGATCGCACCGAAAAATCTCCGCGGCACTGTTCTCTGTCTGGCTGTCGGTCTGACCCTGGGTGTCATCTCATCCTTCCTTGGCATCGGCGGCGGTCCCGCAAACGTGGCGATACTCTGTCTGCTCTTCTCGATGACCAGCAAAGAAGCTGCCAAAAACTCCATCTTCATCATCTTCTTCTCCCAGGTGGTGAGCCTTGTCTCCACCGTTGCGGGCGGTACTGTGCCGGATGTGAAGCTCTGGCTGGTGGCACTGATGGCAGCGGGCGGCGTCGGAGGTGCTCTCATCGGCAGCCAGATCTCCAAAAAGATCTCGGAT
>JAFQND010000016.1 GCA_017396055.1 Oscillospiraceae bacterium | reverse complement strand
GGATTTCGAAGCCCTGAAGGCAGAAGGTGTCCATCCCTGGGTCGGCGCCGGCATCAAAAAGATCGAGGATATGGTTCTCGCCGCAAAATACGGCGCTGAGCTGATCACCTCCAACGAGCCCGCATTCATGATGGCAGAGCTGGAAAAAGCCGGCCTGCGCGTAAAGGAGTAAGATTATGGTATTTGCATTTGACCTCGACGGCACCCTCACCCAGCACAAGACCCCGCTCGGTGACAAAAACCGCGCCATCCTTGAAAAGCTGGCCGAAAAGCACACCCTCCTGATGGTCGGCGCCGGTACCTGTGTCCGCATCCATAACCAGATGGGCGGTTTCCCCATGGACATCATCGGCAACTACGGCATGCAGTATGCAAAATTCGAAGACGGCGAGCTGAAACTTGTCCGTGACGACGGCGCTCCCTGTGCCGACCGCGCTTCCATCGAGGAAAAGGTCACCATGCTCAGAGAGAAATACGGCTTTACCGAATATGCCGGCGACAATGTGGAATATCATCCCTCCGGCTGTCTGACTTTCCCCATTCTGGGCACCAAAGCCTCCCAGGAGGACAAGCTGAGCTTTGACCCCGACCGCAAAAAGCGCCGCGCTTTCTATAAAGAAGTCTGTGAGCTCTTCTCGGACTATAATGTCTTTGTAGGCGGTTCTTCTTCCTTTGACATGGCTCCCAAGCCTTTTGACAAATACTATGCCCTCGATCTTTACTGCAAGGAAAAGGGCATCTCCCACAGCGAAGTGATCTATGTGGGCGACGACTACGGCCTCGGCGGCAACGACGAGAGCGTTTACCGCTCTGACTTCCGCTTTATCTGCACCGATGATTACACCCGTCTGGATGAGGTCCTCGCTCCCTGGCTGGACGAAAGTGTTCCCGATCTGGACGGCCTTCTGGGCGTCAAGGATGACTGCCCCTGCGGTCAGACCCACACCTGCACCATCGGCAAAGTCGTTATCCGTCACGGCGCACTGAACGAGCTGCCCGCCATGACCGCTGGATTTAATCATATCCTGCTGGTCTGTGACGAAAACACCAGAAGAGTCTGCGGCGACAGGGTAGACGAGCTGCTCGCGGATAAGATCGATTCCCGCCTGACCTACAGCGGCGAAGGTTTTGTTGTTCCCAACGAAGAGGGTATAGCAAAGCTGGAAGCCTGTGTCACCGACAAGACCGACCTGATCCTCGGTGTCGGTTCGGGCGTTATCAACGACCTGTGCAAATATGTGAGCTTTGACCATAAGCTGCCCTATTACATCGTCGCCACCGCCCCCTCCATGGACGGTTATGCCTCCAAAGGTGCTGCGATGCTGCTCAGAAACATGAAGATCACCACCAATGCCGCGGTTCCCGCAGCCATCATCGCCGACACCGAGGTGCTCAAAGACGCTCCCATCGAGATGATCCGCGCAGGCTACGGCGACATCATCGGCAAGTACAGCTGCCTCAACGACTGGCAGCTGAGCCATCTGGTCAACGACGAGCCCCTGTGTGACTATATCTATAAGCTGACCTATGACACCGTTGTTTCGGTCGCCGGCAGCGCCGCGAAGATCGCCTCCCGCGACGAAGAAGCCATTGCCGCCCTGATGCGCGCACTGGTCGCCGTGGGCATTGCCATGGCCTATATGGGCAACTCCCGTCCCGCTTCGGGCAGTGAGCATCACCTGTCCCATTATTTCGAGGTCACCGGACTTCTCCGCGACGAGCCCTATTTCTGCCACGGTGTGGACGTCGCCTACTCTACCTATGTGACCGCCCAGATCAGAGAGCGCCTTCTGAAGATCGAGTCTCCCGAGGCAAAGGTCTTTGACTATGAGACCTGGGAAGCCAACATCCGTCGGGTTTACGGCAAAGCCGCCGACGGCATCATCGAGCTGCAGCAGAAGCTGGGCTGGATCCATGAAGAACGCGCCGAAGACTATAAGGCAAAGTGGGCTGAGATCCGCGAGGTGCTCGCCGATTCTCCCACCCCCGACGAAGTGCTCGCCATGCTGACCGAGGTGGGTCTGCCGATGGATGAATTCCATAAGATGTACTCGGACGAAAAGATCGCCGACGCCCTGCGCTATGCAAAGGACCTGAAGGACCGCTATACCGTTCTGTGGATGGCTGAACAGATACTCGCTCAAGCTGAAGCTTGAGCTGCAAGAATACCTCGAAGTCTAACGACTTCGCCATAAATCCCTGCGGGATTTGGATGAACGGCATTCTCGTGCGTGCGTGGGTTTCTGTAGTGCAGGCAAAAAACAAAAGCTTTACTCGATTTTTAAGCTCATCGTCAGATGAGCGATGGAAACATCGCGTATTCGTAAGGCGCACATCGCAATGCGCGAAATTCTTTCCTTCGCCCGCAGGTGAACAATAGCTATCAAAAGCGCCCGCCGCAGCGGGCAAGATATCAAGTTCTCTCCCGAAAGGAGCAAACCATGGAAAAAATTGTCCGTCCCATGATCGAAAGCGATATCCGCGCCTTTGCCGACGCCTTTATGGGCTACGGCTGGGGTGACCGGACCAAGACTCTGGAAAAGTATTTCCGCGAACAGGCTGAAGGCAGCCGTGCCGTTCTGGTCCTCGAGACCGAAGGAAAAGCAGTCGGTTATCTGACCATTCTGCCCGAGGCACCCGTCGGTCCCTATGCGGAAAAAGGCATCCCCGAGATCGTCGACTTCAACGTGCTGATCGAGTACCGCGGCAACGGTTTCGGCTGGGCACTGATGGATGCCGCCGAAGCAAAGGTAAAAGAGACCCATGACGAGATCTGTCTTGGTGTGGGACTTTATACCGACTATGGCCGCGCACAGCGGATGTATGTCAAACGCGGCTACATCCCAGACGGCTCCGGCATCTGGTGGGACGGAAAGAATCTTCCTCCTTATGAAAACTGTGTCAACGACGATGACTTGGTGATGTATCTTTCCAAACGTCTGTAAGCCGCTTGCCGGAGGCGTCTGACGGCTCCGGCATCTGGTGGGACGGGAAGAATCTTCCTCCTTATGAAAACTGCGTCAACGACGATGACCTGGTGATGTATCTCTCCAAAAAACTGTAACACCAAAAAAGAGCTCCCCGGTGCTTTTGCATCGGGGATTTTTCTATTGCAATCGGCGGTCGTTTGTGGTTAAATAAAATCATGGAACAAATACTGCCGTCCGCGGCAGTTCAGGATATCCCACCGGAGGAGGAACATCATGGAAACTATCAGAAAAATCGATATTCATGCTCACGCCATCGCCTTTCCCGGACTGACCCCCAACCATAAGGCCACCGGTCATCCCTTTCCCACGGCCGAGGACATGATCTGTTATTATGACGAGCTTGGCATCGAGAAGGGCGTTTTGCTGCCCATCGTTTCGCCTGAGGCTCAGTGGTTCACCATGTCGTCCGAAGGCGCGAAGAGCATTGTCGACCAGTACCCCGATCGTTTTGCATGGTTCTGCAACGTCGACCCGAGAGCGGGAGACAACTGTCCCGACACCGATCTGGGCTATCTTCTGGAACAGTACAAAAAGATGGGTGCAAAGGGCTTAGGCGAACTGACCGCCAATATCTATGCCGACGACCCCAGAATGGATAATCTTTTCGGCTGCTGCGCTGCGCTGGATCTGCCCGTGATCATCCATATCGCTCCGCAGGAGGGCGGTTATTACGGCATCGTCGACGACCTTCATCTTCCCCGCATCGAAAAAATGCTGAAAAAACATCCTGACCTGAAGCTGATCGGTCATTCCCAGGCATTCTGGAGCGAGATCTCTGCCGACAATACCGATGAGATCCGCTGTGGTTATCCCACCGGAAAAGTCACCGAAGGCCGTGTTTCCAAGCTGATGAGAGAATATCCGAATCTCTGCTGTGACCTCTCCGCCGGCAGCGGCGCCAACGCCATGATGCGCGATCCGGAATTTGCCGCCGGTTTCCTGACTGAGTTTGCCGACCGGATCTATTACGGCTGTGATATCTGCGGCCCGAGCCACGATTTCGCCCCCAGATTCAGTGATTTTCTGACAAAGCTTGTCGCCGACCGGATGATCACCGAGGAAGTATATCTGAAAATCTGCCGCAGGAACGCTGAAAAGCTTCTGGGCCTGTAAGGAGAAATATTATGGAAAAACTCGCACTTCTGGGCGGTACTCCCGCCATTCAGGACGCTCCCGAAAAGTATCTGTTCGGCTGGCCGATTCTGACCGAAGAGGATGAAGCCGCAGCGCTGCAGGTCATCCGCGACAACAGCTTTTCCGGAACCGATATCACCGAAAAATTCCAGGATGAGTTTGCCGCCTGGCAGGGCAGAAAATACGCCCTCGCTTACTGCAACGGCACTCTGTCCCTGACCGCCGCCATGTTTGCTGTCGGCCTTTCGATGGGTGACGAGATCATCTGTCCCACCAAGACCTACTGGGCCAGCGTCACCCAGGCACAGAACTTCGGCGCGACTCCCGTTTTCTGTAATGTCGACGAGCATCTTTCGATGGACCCCGCCGATCTGGAGCGCTGTGTCAGCGACCGTACCAAGGCCATCATGGTGGTGCATTACTCCGGCTATCCCTGTGATATGGATCCGATCATGGCCATTGCCGAGAAGTATAATCTCTATGTGATTGAGGACGTTTCCCACGCACAGGGCGGCCTTTACAAGGGCAAAAAGCTGGGCAATTTCGGCCATGTGGCAGCCATGTCGCTGATGAGCGGCAAGTCCTTTGCTGCAGGCGAACTGGGTATTCTGGTCACCGATGACCGCCGCATCTATGAACGTGCCATCGCCTTCGCCCACTATGAGCGAAACAACGAAAAGTATATCGTGGAGAGCGAAGATCTGAAACCCTATGCCCATATCGCCCTGGGCGGCGTCAAGGGAAGAGCCAACCAGCTCTGCTCCGCTCTGGCGAGAGGTCAGCTGAAATATTACGACGAACGCTGTGCCGAGATCAGAAAAGCCATGAACTATTTCTGGGATCTTCTGGAAGGTGTTCCCGGCATCCGAGCCATCCGCGTGGACGAATCCACCGGTTCCAACATGGCGGGCTGGTATAATCCTCTGGGTCTTTATCTGCCCGAGGAGCTGCACGGCCTCTCTGCCGGCAGATTCTGTGAAGCGCTTCGTGCCGAGGGTATCAACAGCTGGGACGGCGGCAACTACTGCCTGCACACCCATGCACTGTTCAAGACAATGGACCTCTACGGCGCAGGAAAACCCAGCCGTATCGCCTTCACCGATCATGACGTCCGCGAAGATGACGACAAGTGCGATCCTTCGATCGAACTGCACTGCTTCTCTGTTCCGTGGTTCAAGCATTTCGAGCCGGAATGGATCGAGAAATATGCCGCGGCCATCCGCAAGGTGGTCGAAAATCACGTTGAGCTTCTGGAAGACGATGCTGCCCGCACCGGCGGCAGATGGTATGGTCTGACGAACTGATCTCCGAAAGGAGGCCTGTCATGAAAAAACTTCTTGCACTACTGCTCGCCTGCCTGCGGAATCCTGATGATCATCTATGGCGCAGAAGGTTTTTATCGATCCATGAAGAAAAAAGTGTAAAAGTCGGTTCGCTGTCCTGCAAAACATCACCGATAAAAAACCCCCCTCCCTTTTCCGGGAGGGGGGTCTTTTTTTATTCAATAATGGATCATGCCCCTGACTGCATCGGGTCTGGAGGCGTATTCCGCGGCGGCACCGGAGGGGAAACCGATGATCTTTTTGCCGTTTCGGATCACGGCGGCATAGATTTTTTCCATATCATTCAGCTCCGGCTGGGAGAGATTGACACCCATCAGCTCGGGAATAGAGGTCAGAAGGTCGATGTAGTGGTCGCCCCTGCCGCAGTAATGCATGCACCCGCCGCCGTAATATTTCAGAAGGCGGGAATCAAAGGGTACACTGTACTCCTTGTAAAAATCGGGGGAGAGATTCATGGCGCTGTCATTGCGCAGCATCAGGGTGCCCTTGTGCATCATGGTCCAGTGGGTGGTCAGGCCTTTTTTGACCTTCGGGATGATGGAATACCACTTGTCCATAAAGGCGATATAGGTATCGGTGATCAGTTCCATCACGGCACAGACAAAATCGGGGTCGTCGTACATCTCATAAAACATCTCGCCGCCCCATAAAAGCTCCGTCAGGTCGAGGGGACCCTGGGTATCGGGGTGATAGAT
>JAFQND010000150.1 GCA_017396055.1 Oscillospiraceae bacterium | reverse complement strand
CGGGGAGGAAATCCCCGAGACGCTTTTCGCTTCACTTTTATCGTCCAATAAAAGTGAAGTAAGCCCCAACCAAACAGGGCTGCAATCTGTATCGAAATTAAACGCTGTCATGTCATGCTCTGATTGACTATCTTTTGCCTTATTTTACTTGGTATACGGGACAAGCTCACCGATAACTCTCCGTGATCTCCTCAAGAAAAGCCCTGAACGCTTCCCGTTCGCTGTCGGGGCTCACGATCTCCACACCGCTGCCCAGACCGAACAGCCAGCCGTAAAACTGGGGGCTGACGGCCACCTTGACCATGGCGATAAAGCTGCCCTCGCGGTCGGGCATCAGATAAACATCCTGACCGAAGCGGTCGACCACCGCGCCGATCAGCTTTTCCGGGAACCGGATCTTCAGCTGTTCTCCTTCACCGCCGAACATACCAAACGTCCGCTTGGCATACTGGGCCGCATCAAATTTCTCGAAATGTTCCTGTCCGTCGCGGACAAGGTCGGTCATCTCGATCTGTTCCATCTTATCCACCCGGTAATGGCGGATCTCGCCGTCTTTAAAGGCGATGAGGTAATAGTTCTCGTCGTCCCAGCTCAGCGCCCACGGACTCACCAGATAGTCATTTTTACGGTAGGAGCGGACAGCTCTCCGGCCCGATCCATCCAGCGCCCAGTGAAAATACTGAAACCGGATCTGCCGTCCGGCGGTGATGGCGGTATGGATGGCGTCGACGTTATAAAAAATGCTCTCGTTGGGAGTCTTGACTCTGCCTGTGACATAGACCTGCCGCTGCAGCTGGACCGCCTGGTGGACGCTTAAAAGGCTTTGGATCTTTTTGATGAGCCCTGCGGATTTTTTCTCGGTGATGAATTTGGACGACTGGATCGCATCGACCAGCAGCTTCAGCTCGGCCAGCTCAAAGGGCTCGTGCTCGAGATAATAGCCCGAACGGCCGGTCTTTTCGACATTGATGCCGAACTGGCGAAGGGTCTCGAAATCGTCATAGAGGCTCTTTCGCTCGGCGGAGATATCCTGCCGTTCCAGCTCGGTCTGCAGTTCCCTGAGGGTCATGGGGTGGTCTTCGTCGGTCTGCCGCCGGAGGATCTGACAGATCCAGAGAAGTTTTGCTTTCTGGTTGGGGGATTTGGGCATGACGGGTCACTCCCTTTCGGTCGTTTCAGTCTTCAATTATCAGTCTTCAGTTATCAGTTATCAGTCATGTTAAATAGAGGTACAACGCGCAAGAATCTTGTCTTTTCGCAGACTAAGCCCGAAGGGTGTGTCTGGAAAAGTTCGGTCGCTCCGACCGAAAGAGATTCTTGCAGAATAAGCCTCCGCAGGAGGCGTTTCGAGCTCCCGCATTTTATCCGAAGCGTTTGATCGATCTGCGGGCGGGGAGACCCCGCCCCTACAAATATTCCGGGTCAATAGAAGCAGACTAAGGGAGAGACAAGCCGCAGGAATATTTCGGATAATCGATCTCTCCCTCCGCCCCTTCGGGGCACCTCCCAGACTAAGCCCGCAGGGCGTGTCGATGTCAGAGGGAGGCAACCAATGCTTCGGATAAACGGACGGACAAGGAAAACGACAGTTGCTCACGTTAAATAGACGTACCACGTGCGGGAATCCCGAAGGGATTGCCGCAGACTAAGCCTCCAAAGGAGGCGTGTCGATGGCAGTTATCACTCATGTTAAATAGAGGTACAACGTGCAAGAAACCGACATCCAGACTAAGCCCCCGCAGGGGGCGTGTCGGAGTAAGCCGCGTCAGGGGCGTCTCTATGGCGCGGTTCGTCGAACCGCGAGGTTTCTTGCGATTATACCCCGTTAAGGGGTATATAGACTCCAGCCTTCATCCCCCGCATAGATCATCTTTTTGGTCATGCCGCCGTCGACGGTGAGGATCTGGCCGTTGATAAAACTGTTTCGGGGGTCGGCGAGAAAGACAGCTGTCCGGGCGATATCGGTGGGGTCGCCGACTCTTCCCGAGGGGTGCTGCAAAAGGTCTGCGCCGGTATAAGAGGGGACAAAGTTCTCGTCATGCCAGGGGCCCACTTCGATCCAGCCGGGGGCAATGCCGTTGACTCTGACCTTTCCCGAAAGACTCATGGCGAGACCGTGGGTCAGCGCCGAGATGCCGCCCTTTGCGGCGGTATAGCTTTCGGTGTCGGCCTGGGACATTTCTGCTCTGGTGGAGGAGATGTTGATGACCGCGGCATCCTTTCCGAACAGGGGCAGCAGAAGCTTTGTCAGCCAGTAGGGAGCGGCCACACCCAGCCGCAGCACATAATCAAAGTCCTCATAGGAACAGCCCGAGAGGATGCCTCCCAGCCCTTTGCAGGCGTTGTTTACGAGGATATCGGCCCGGCCGTACTTTTCCTTTATGGAGGCGGCAAAACCTTCCAGAGCGGCCTTATCGGCGGCGTCGCCGTGATAGAAAAGCGCGTCGCTTCCCAGCTCTTTCAGCTTAAGAAGATTCATTTCACCGGCTTCGCGGTCGATATCCAGAAAAGCCACATGGGCACCCAGCTCTGCAAAAGTCCGGGTCAGACAACGGCCGATGCCATTGGCACCACCGGTGATGACGATGATTTTATTCTTGAAATCTGACATTTTATCACACTCTTTCAATAGGAGTAAACGATAATCATCTACGTTAAATAGACGTACCACGTGCGGGAATCCCGAAGGGATTGCCGCAGACTAAGCCGCTTTAGCGGCGTGTCGATGGCGGCGAGGTTGTTTCAACCGAGAGGGGTTCTCAAAGCTCAGCGAAGCTGAGCGAGGTGTCACCGGTAATGACGATGATTTTGTTCTTGAAAT
>JAFQND010000149.1 GCA_017396055.1 Oscillospiraceae bacterium | reverse complement strand
TTTGTCTTCCGTCAGGGACGAAGCCGCGAGACCTCTTATGCAAGAGATTACGACCGGCTCATCGAACTGCTCAAGCACGAAAAAGAGCACGGAAACATCCTCTGGGTCATGGGACCTGCCTTTGCATTTGACTATGATGCCCGCCGCGCTATGCAGGCACTGGTGGAAAACGGCTATGCCCACGGTCTTCTGGCAGGCAACGCTCTCGCGACCCACGATCTGGAAGCAGCACTGCTGCATACTGCCCTCGGACAGGATATCTATACGGGACGCTCTCAGCCCAACGGCCACTATAACCACCTGGATATCATCAACAAGGTTCGCCTGAGCGGTTCTATCCCCGCCTTCCTCGAGGATCATCTGATCGACAACGGCATCATGTACAGTGTTGTCAGAAACCATATTCCCTTTGTGCTGACCGGCTCTATCCGGGATGACGGTCCCCTTCCGGAAGTGATCGGCGATGCCTATCAGGGTCAATCCGCCATGCGGCAGCTGGTGAAAAAATCCACCACCGTTATCTGTCTCGCCACCATGCTGCACACCATTGCAGCCGGCAATATGACACCCTCCTTCCGTGTCACGGAAGACGGTGAGATCCGGCCGGTATTCCTCTACTGCGTTGACGCAGACGAGTTTGTGGTCAACAAACTCCACGACCGGGGCAGCCTCTCTGCCACCACCATCGTCACTAACGTACAGGACTTTATCATCATCCTCGCAAGAGGTCTGGGCGTCATTTGAACAAAGAAAAGCTCCCGGCGAAAGCCGGGAGCTTTTTGATTATACCCATAAAGATCAGATGGTGACTTCCTTATGTTCAGCGGCAGAACGATAGATACCATCCAGCATTCTCTGAACGGTGACAGCATCCTCCATGGGAGAGATGGGAGTCTTACCTTCGTTGAGGCACTCGACGAAATGACGGATCTCTTCCTCAAAGTGGTTGTTGGGAGTGATCTCGGGAGTGGTGTCGGACAGATAGCCCTCTTCATCCTCACCATAGATGGTCAGAGGATCGAAAGTGCAGCCGGCCTTGGAACCGAACAGCTGAGTGGTAGCGATCTGAGGACCGTTGATAGCCCATGCGATCTCGGCCATCATGGTCTTGCCGCCCTCAAAGCGGAAGAAAACAGTAGCGGAGTCCTCGGTGTCAAAGACACCCTTGCCCATATCAAAGGGCTTCCAGCGCTCGATGCCCTTGGTCTTGAAATCGCCGATACGGTAAGAAGTCTCAGCGGAAACAGAAACAGGTTTGGGTCTGTCCATCAGATACCAGGTACGGTCGATGGCATGTACGCCGATATCCAGAACGGGGCCGCCGCCTGCCATTTCCTTATCGGTGAACCAGCCCTGAGGTGTACCGCGTCTGCGGACATACATGGTCTTGGCTGCATAGATCTCGCCGAAAACGCCTTCTTCATACAGTTCACGGAATTTGATCTGCTGAGCGCCATAGCGGGTAACAACAGCGATCATAAACTGAACGCCTGCTTCCTTGACAGCCTTTTCCATTGCCAGGCCCTGTTCCAGAGTGGCAGCCAGAGGCTTCTCACAGAGAATATGCTTGCCGGCTTTTGCAGCAGCAATGCAGACAGGAGCGTGGGCAGCAGTCCAGGTACAGATATCGATGTAGTCAACATCAACGTTGGCCATCAGTTCTTCAACAGAAGCGAAATAGCTGGGAATACCGAATTTCTCGGCAGCGTCCTTTGCTCTCTCGGGAACGATGTCAGCGATAGCGACGACTTCGACGATGTCGGTCAGCTTCTGGTATGCGGGAAGATGTGCGGTGGTTGCGATGTTGCCGGCGCCGATGATGCCGACTCTCAGTTTTTTAGGCATGATGATACCCCCGTCTCCGGTCAAGGCCGGAATGTCGATTGTGTTTATTGATCGGGAAAGATTCCCTTCACTGAAATAGTATCACTTCAGATCAGTGCCGTCAAGACAACAATTGTAATTTATCAAAAAATCCCGACGGAAAACTCCGCCGGGACCGGTTTATTCTTTATACGATGCCTCCGGACCGAAAAAGTCCCGAAGCGTTTCAAGATATCGCTCAGGAGCAGCGGGATAGCTGAGTCCGTGTCCCGCACCGGGGATCGTCACCAGCTTTTTTCTGGACGAACAGGCTTCATAGAGGATCCGGCTCATCTCACAGGGAACGAAATCATCGCTTTCACCATGATAAAAAATGACCGGTACCTTTGCGTTTTTTACCGTCTCTTCCGCCGAGGTCTCATCCGGGTCAAAATGTCCGAAGAGTTTTGCACCCAGTTTTACAAAAACATAGGCAGCTCCGGGCAGGTTCATCTGCCGGATGACCTTATGGATGATCGCTCTCGCGGAATTGAAGCCGCAGTCGGCAAGAATACCGATGACATTTTCGGGCAGATCTTTATCCGCTGTCAGCAGTACCGTGGTCGCGCCCATGGAAATACCGGTGAGAATGATCTTTCTGTCGGGAAAACGCTTTGCCGCTTCATCTGCCCATACAAGACAGTCACGATGCTCTCTGATACCGAAGGTGATCACGTTTCCGCCGCTCTGTCCGCTGCAGCGCTGATCGACCAGAAGCACCGACCGGCCAAGGCTGAAGGCGCGCTGAACGCCTCCCGAAAGATCCCGCTCGGCAGTGCCGCGATAACCGTGGAACATGATCTCCATCGGCGCGCCGGGATCATATTCGTAAAAATCTCCGTGCAGGGTCAGTCCGTCAAAACTCCTGACCGTCACATGCTCTTTCGGCAGTGCGCGAAGCTCTTTTGTCCATCGGATCATCGATTCGTGATAGGGTTCATAGGCCTTTCCCGCGGGAAGGTCGATATATTCGGGATCGGTCTTTTCTTTCCGCACAGCGAAAAACGCCATCCGGAAACAGAGATATGAGATCAGTACCGTCAAGGCCGCAAATAAAAAAACGATCGCAAAAATGATCAGAAACAGTTTCATGTTATCATCTCCCAATGAAATTTATTGTAGCACTTTCCCGTATCTGCCGCAAGTTTTTGCGGTAAAAAAACAGGAACTTGACTTAAATCTGATAAAAGCCTACAATAAAAGCAGACCATCCATCGGAAGGAGACCTTATGAAGATTCTCTTTATCGGCAACAGCGCCACCTATATGCATGATATGCCAAAAACCTTTGCCGCCATGGCAGAAAGCACCGGACGGCCGGTCGAAGTCGATCAGCTGACCTACGGCGGCTGTGTCCTTTCCCGTTATGCAGATGAGGAAGACCCTTACGGCAAGGATGCCCGGGAAAAGATCGCAGACGGCCATGACATCGTCTTTTTACAGGACAACGGAAACTGTATCTCCTCCCCCGAAATGACCGAAAGCTGCCGGAATGCCTGCCGTACACTGGATCGGCTGATCTGTAGCTCCGGTGCAAAAACATTTCTCTATATCCGCCCGCCCTATGGCTATGAAGCCCACGGACACACCCGCGAAGGTCAGATCGAAGCTTTTACGGAACTGTTCGGCGAACTGGGAAGAGAACTCGGCGCTCCCTGTGCACAGGCTGCAAAGGGGTTCGGATACGCGCTGGAGCATTTCCCTGAGGTCGATCTTTACTGGCATGACAACGCCCACGCCAGCGAAGCGGGCAGCTATCTGATCGCCTGCTGCTGTTTCCTCGCGGTTTTCGGTGAGCTGCCCGAAGAGATCTTTGAAGCGGGGCTTGACCCGGATACTGCTGCAAAAATGCGTCTGGCCGCAAGAGCTGTTTCGTCCGGCCGTTCTTGATATCTCCGCTGTTTTATGGTATCATAGAATACAGTTTTATGGAAAGTGAGTTTACGTTATGAAAAAAATCATCAAGACCCTGAAAACTCTCCGCGGTAAACTGGCCGTCATAGCCGTTATCGGTACCGCATTTTTCGCTGTCCGTACCCTGACGGACGACAGTCTCTCCACCGAGCAGGCTCTGTCCGCTATCCTTGCTGTTGCATTTATTTGCCTGACCACCGCTGTGATCTGCTGGGTCACCGGCTGGAAATTTGCCAACACTCCTCTTTCGGTAAAATGGGCAAAGTGGGACGGCAAGCACGAACTGCCCAACCAGCAGAAACGGATGCGTCAGGCTATCCAGCCCATGTTCGACGTTGTTACCCTTGACCGGGACTATGGAAACGCCAAATACAACGACGTTTCCACCAGCGGTGTTTATCACACTAACCTGTTCAACTGCACCTGTATCGATTATCAGACCCGTCATCTTCCCTGCCGCCATATGTATGCTCTTGCCGGCGAGCTGGGTCTCATCGATATCTATCAGGCTCTGCCGAAGAAAAAGGCAGAAGTTTCCGCAGAAAACGCTTCTGAGGAAACCGAAGCATAAATCCCTTTCGTTCTGTAGACCTGCGCTCTCTGAAAAGGGCGCAGGCTTTTTTATTTTCCCCGGTGCAAAAAACAAAGTCCCGCAGCCTCCAGAGAGACTGCGGGACAGAACTGTTATACAGAGAATCAAACAATACCCTGAGCGATCATGGCATCGGCGATCTTCTTGAAGCCGGCGATGTTGGCGCCTGCGACCAGGTTGTAGCCCAGACCGAATTCCTCGGCAGCTGCAACAGATGCGTCGTGGATGTTCTTCATGATCTGATGGAGCTTTTCGTCCACTTCCTCAGCGGTCCAGGACAGACGCTCGCTGTTCTGGCTCATCTCCAGACCGGAAACGGCTACGCCGCCGGCGTTGACTGCCTTGGAGGGAGCAACGATAACGCCTTCCTGGCTGGTCAGGTATGCCAGAGCTTCGTTGGTGGTGGGCATGTTGGCAACTTCGATGTAATACTTGACGCCGTTGGCAACGATCTTCTTGGCGGATTCCAAGTCAACGTCGTTCTGGGTAGCACAGGGCAGCATGACATCGGCCTTGACACCCCAGGGCTTCTCGCCGGGGAAGAAGGGAACGCCGAATTTGTCTGCGTAATCCTGAACCTTGTCGCGGCCG
>JAFQND010000148.1 GCA_017396055.1 Oscillospiraceae bacterium | reverse complement strand
TGTGGCTTTTTTCCATGAACAAAGAAAGATCAAAAGTTTTTGGGGATCCTTAAGGGGGTTTTTACAAAAAGCCCCTTAAGGCAGGGTTTGGGACGAGGTCCCAACAACAGATAACAAGGCCGGCTCATCCCGGGGATGAGCCGCATATTCTCCCCCGCTATGTATCCTCCTTCCGGCCGGAGCCGTTCTTCTTTCACAAACATTTTTCTAAAAATGCTTGACATTTCAAAAACACTGTGCTATACTTGTTATCGTTGAATAGTTACGAAGAGAAAGGCTGGGAAAAAACTTCCCGGTCTTTCGTTTATGTTCGGGACTTCCCGGACAGAAAGGACGGTTCTGAAAACGTGAACAAAAATCAGATCATCGACACCGTTTGGGGCCTCGCAGCCCCGATCGCCGAAGAACTGGGCCTGATCCTCTGGGACGTTCAGTTTGTCAAAGAGGGCGCCGACTGGTCTTTGCGGATCGTCGTCGACCGCGAAGAAGGCATGGATATGGACGCCTGTGTGGCCATGTCCCGCGCCATCGACCCCAAGCTGGACGAGGCTGACCCCATCGATCAGAGCTATACCCTTGAGGTATGGTCTGCCGGTCTCGACCGCGCGCTCACCCGCGACTTCCACTTTACCTCCACCATCGGCATGCCCGTCACCATCGGCCTGTTTACTCCCCTCAACGGTGACAAAGAGCCGGTCATGATCCTCAGGGAATACAAGGGCAAGACCATCATCGCCGAGGATGCCGAGGGCAACGAACATGAATTCACCATCTCTGCGCTGCGGTTCGTCCGCCGCAAGGATGAGATCTCTTTTGACGAATAAAGAAAGGCTGATCAAGAAAAATGAACAAGGAATTCTTTGCCGCACTGCAGATGCTGGAGTCTGAAAAAGGCATCAGCGCCGACTATCTGATCGAAAAGATCACCAACGCCATCATCATTGCCGTCAAAAAGGACTATGAAGTCGCCGACAACGTCAGCGTCGTCATCGACCCCGAAAAGTGCAAGTTCGATGTCTCCATCACCAAGAATGTTGTCGAGATCATCGAGGTCCCCGAGACCGAGATCCTTCTGGACGAAGCACTGGCCTTTGACAAGAAAGCCAAGATCGGCCTGCCCGTCACCATCCATCTGGAGACCAAACAGTTCGGCCGTATCGCCGCCCAGACCGCAAAACATGTCATCCGTCAGGGTATCCGCGAGGCTGAGCGTTCCCAGATGATGGAACAGTTCAAGAACAAGGTCTTTGAGATCGTCACCGCTGTGGTACAGAAGATCGAGCCCGCCACCGGCAACGCCACTGTCGAGATCGACAAAAACGAGATTCTGCTGTTCAAGAACGACCAGCTGCCCGGCGACAACCTGCACGAAGGCGACCGCATCAAGGTCTATGTCGTCGACGTGGTCAATCTGGAAAAGCGCTGCTCGCTGAAAATTTCCCGTACCCACAAAGATCTGGTCAAGAGACTGTTCGAGCGCGAAGTACCCGAGATCTTCGACGGTGTTGTTGAAGTCAAGTCCATCTCCCGCGAGGCCGGCTCCCGTACCAAGATCGCTGTCTGGAGCAAAAACCCCGATGTCGACCCCATCGGTTCCTGCATCGGCCCCCGCGGCAGCCGTATCTCTGCCATCGTTGAGGAGCTGAAAGGCGAAAAGATCGACATCATCAAATATTCCGACGATGACGCCGAGTTCATCAAGGAAGCTCTCTCCCCCGCAACCGTACTCAGCGTCACCCTGCTGCCCGGTATCGAAAAGGCCTGCCGCGTTGTCGTTCCCGACAATCAGCTTTCGCTGGCCATCGGCAACAAGGGCCAGAACGCCAAGCTGGCAGCCCGCCTGACCGGCTATAAAATCGACATCCGTCCCGAAAGCAGCCCCGAACCCGAGGAACCTGC
The DNA here is from genome assembly GCA_017396055.1 of Oscillospiraceae bacterium. Lineage (GTDB taxonomy): Bacteria > Bacillota > Clostridia > Oscillospirales > Ruminococcaceae > Faecivivens. The sequence goes on along the minus strand of JAFQND010000148.1, from coordinate 2,166 downwards.
TGAAGAGGCCGTTGAGGTCACCGAATAAGTATGAAGAAGATCCCTTTGAGAATGTGCACCGGCTGTGGTGAGATGAAGGCGAAAAAAGAGCTGGTCCGGGTGGTCCGGTCCAAGGAAGGCGAGATCTCCCTTGACCTGACCGGAAAAAAATCCGGCCGCGGCGCCTATGTCTGCCCCGACCTTGAGTGCCTGAAAAAAGCCCGCAAGACAAAACGCATCGAGCGCAGTCTGGACGTCAAGATCCCCGACGAGCTGTACGATGCCATGGAACAGGAGATGGCCCAGAGATGAATCCCCGTTTTCTCTCCACCCTCGGTCTTTGTATGCGGGCCGGCAAGCTGAACTTCGGCTTTGAAACGGTCAGATCCGCCGTCACGGGCGGCGCCGTTTATCTGCTGATGACAGCCGCTGACCTCTCTCCCAAAACGGCAAAAGAAACGGCTTTTCTGGCTGACAAATATGCCGTGCCCCTGCTCTCCCTGCCCGTCACGATGGAGGAACTCAGATCCGCCATGGGCAAAAAGACCGGCGTCCTCGCCGTCACCGACGAAGGATTTGCCAAGCGTCTTATGGAGCTGCAGGCCCTGTAAAAAAACCGTACCACTCCAACAGGTCCTCCATCCGGGACCGGAAAGGGCATAGAACATATGACGAAATACAAACTGAGTGATCTCGCAAAAGACCTGAATCTCTCCAGTAAGGAAGTCGCTGATTTTCTGGCAAGCCGTGTCGGCGGTGAGCCCAAGAAGTCCGGCGCCGCTCTGACCGAACAGGAACTGAACATGGTCTTTGAACATTATACTTCCGCCCACGCTGTCTCCAGCTTTGACGGCTATTTTGCTTCCCGCGACAAGAAACCCGAAGCACCTGCGGCTGAAGCACCCAAGGCACCCAAGGCTGCCCAGACTCCCGCACCCAAAAAGCCGGCACCTGCCCCCAAGAAACCTGCTGTTCCCAAGGCAGAAGCTCCTGCGGATGCCCAGGCACCCAAGGCAGAGGCACCTGCTGCTCCTAAGGCTCCCGAGGCACCCAAAGCTCCTGAAGCACCTAAGGCTCCTGAAGCACCCAAAGCACCCGAAGCTCCTAAAGCACCCGAAGCTCCCAAAACTGAAACTGCTCCCGCACAGCGCCCCGAGCGCCGCGATGACCGTCCCCAGGGCGAAAGACGTCCTCAGGGTGACAGACCTCAGGGTGATCGCTTTGAGCGTCGTGACGACAGAAGACCTCAGGGCGACAGATCCCAGGGTGATCGCTTTGAGCGCCGCGACGACAGAAGACCCCAGGGTGACAGACCTCAGGGTGACCGCTTCGAACGCCGCGATGACAGAAGACCCCAGGGCGACAGACCCTTCGAGCGCCGCGATGACAGAAGACCCCAGGGTGACAGACCTCAGGGTGATCGTCCCTTCGAGAGAAGAGAAGGCAGACCCCAGGGCGACCGTCCTCAGGGCGGTTTTGAGAGAAGAGACGGTCAGGGCAATGCTCCCTTCCAGTACGGCAAGCCCTCTGCTGACCGTGCCCGTCCCGCACAGCCCCAGCGTCCCGCTGCTCCCGTAAAACCCGCTGCTCCCGCAGCTCCCGCTGAGCCCGTCGAGAAGGAACGTACCGTTCGCCGCGTCGACACCAAGGGCAGCGACGTAAACCTGGATAAATGGAACACCCGCTATGATGAGATCGCTCCCGCTGACCGTGCAGGCGACAATCAGCGCGGCAAGCAGAAGCTGAAACAGAAATCCCAGCAGACCAAGGGCTCCAAGGGCAAATATGCCGGTTCCAAGAAGGAGACCGAGGCCGAAAAGCTGCAGCGTCTCGCTCTCGAGCGCGCCAGAAAACAGCAGCTGAAGGTCATGATCCCCGACGAGATCACCGTTTCCGAGCTGGCCACCCGTCTGAAAGCCACCGTCACCGAGGTCATCAAAAAGCTGATGATGCTGGGCATTATGGCTGCACAGCACCAGGTCATCGACTTCGACACCGCTTCGCTGGTAGCCGAAGAGATGGGCGCAAAGGTCGAAAAGGAAGTCGTTGTCACCATCGAAGAACAGCTGATCAGCGACGATGTGGATGATGACGGCGATCTGCAGGAAAGAAGCCCTGTCGTTGTTGTTATGGGTCACGTTGACCACGGCAAGACCTCCATTCTCGACCGTATCCGCAACGCACACG
>JAFQND010000147.1 GCA_017396055.1 Oscillospiraceae bacterium | reverse complement strand
GTGCCTTCTGAATGGCATTGCTGACTGCATCCAGAGGACCGTTACCGCGGGCAGTAACTTCATGCTCCACGCCGTCCTGTACGAAAGTCAGGATCGTGCGGGTATCGGGAGTGCGGACGAAATGATAATCAATCAGCTGAACAGGAGCGCTGACATTGACATACTGCTCGCGGAAAACATGCAGTACTTCGTCAGGGCTCAGTTCCTTATGCAGATGGTCGGAAACGCTCTTGACGGCATAGCCGACGCTCTCACGCATTTTGGCAGGCAGATTATAACCGAAGTTATTCTCCAGAAGCCAACCGATACCGCCCTTGCCGGACTGGGAATTGATACGGATAACATCGGTTTCGTAGACACGGCCGACGTCGGTGGGGTCGATAGGCAGATAAGGAACGGTCCAGAACTCGGGGTTCTTTTCTTCCCGCCACTTCATACCTTTGGCAATAGCGTCCTGATGAGAACCGGAGAAGGCGGCGAATACCAGCTTGCCGGAGTAAGGAGAACGCTCGTAAACATGCATTCTGGTGACTCTCTCGTACAGCTCACAGATGGAAGGCATATCGGAGAGATCCAGACCGGGGTCGACACCCTGGGAGAACATATTCATTGCCAGAGTGATGATATCCACGTTGCCGGTACGTTCGCCATTGCCGAAGAGGGTCCCCTCAACACGGTCGGCGCCTGCCAGCAGAGCCATTTCGGTGTCAGCTACAGCACAGCCACGGTCATTATGGGGATGAAGAGATACTTCGACACAATCACGGTATTTCAGGTTGTCGCACATGTATTCCACCTGAGAAGCGTAGATATGGGGCATCGAATGTTCAACAGTAACAGGCAGGTTGATGATCGCCTTGCGGTCGGGGGTAGGCTGCCAGATATCCAGAACGGCGTTGCAGATCTCCAGTGCGAACTCAGGCTCGGTGCCGGTGAAGCTTTCGGGAGAATATTCAAAACGAAGATTGCTTTCGTGGCCGGCTGCACATTCGTTGAACAGCTTGGCACCCATAACAGCAATGTCGATGATCTCCTGCTTGGAGCGGCGGAAGACCTGTTCACGCTGTGCCAGAGAAGTGGAGTTGTACAGATGAACAACAGCGTTCTTGACGCCCTTGAGGCACTCGAAGGTCTTTCTGATGATGTGCTCACGGGACTGAGTCAGTACCTGAACGGTAACGTCATCGGGAATCAGGTTCTGCTCGATCAGAGCACGGAGGAAGGCATACTCGGTCTCAGAGGCAGCGGGGAAACCGATCTCGATCTCCTTGAAACCGACTTTGACCAGAAGTCTGAAGAATTCCAGCTTCTCTTCCAGGCTCATGGGGATGATCAGCGACTGGTTGCCGTCTCTGAGGTCGACAGAGCACCAGATGGGTGCTTTTTCGATGTGGTCTTTCTTTGCCCATTTCATTTCACAGACAGGAGGCATGAAATACTGACGGGTGTACTTCTGATAGTTTTTCATAACGCGTTCCTTTCTCGGGTCGGCTTGTGATGTAAAATAAAAAAAGCCCTCGTTTCCGGTGAGTATTCTCACATCAAGAAACGAAAGCGAACCTTCCGCGGTACCATTCTTGTTGACGCCAAAGCGTCCTCTCATCACATCAGCCTGAATCTAACGGCGAATGTTTCTCCCTGTAACGGTGGAGCTCCGTCCGTGCCTAATGACGGGTGTCTGATGACACAACGCGTTCAGCCGGCTGCTCAGGGGCCAGTTGACCTGACACGGGCACCGCCTTGCACCGACCGACGGCTCTCTGTAACCCGCACCGACAGGACTTTTTCCCCATCACTGCATTTAGGCTATTGGTATTAGTATAACGAAACTTTGTGCAAAAGTCAATCTGTCTGTTTGCACGATTAAAAGCATAAAATTTTGTGCATTTAGCAAGTTGAAGTGCCGAAGTCTATGAACGGCAAAAGTCTTGCTTTTTTCCCGCCTTTGGATTAAACTGAAACTGATAAAAAATATCTTAAAGGAGCGATATTATGAAAACCATCCGTGAAGCCGCCTCCGAGCGGATTCTGATCGCCGCGCACCGGGGCACTGCCGGCGGTAACATTCCCTGCAACACCATGAAAGCTTATGAAATCGCCCTGCGTGCCCATGCCGATATCGTCGAGATCGACGTGGCAAGAGCCGCTGACGGCAGCCTTTTCGTTTTCCATCCCGGCATGGAATTCCCCCATCTGCGCAGCGAAAAGCGCATTGCCGATATGACAGCTGCCGAAGTGGAAGCGCTCTGCTTTGTCAATCAGGACGGCGTTCCCACCGCTGACCGCATCGCAAAACTGGATGATATTCTCGAAATGCTCAAAGGCCGTGCCTATGTGAACATCGATAAATTCTGGACCGCCATGCCTGAGATCACTGCGGCCGTCCGTCGCCACGGCATGGAAAAAGAAGTCATCATCAAAACCTCTGCCGATCCCAAATGGTTCAATATGGTAGAAGAAATCGCACCCGATCTGCCCTATATGCCCATCGTCCGGCACACCGACACCGTTTGTCCTGAACTTCTGAAGCGGAATATTTCTCTGCTCGGTGCAGAAGTCCTCTTCACCGAAGATACCGAGCCGGTTGCTTCCCCCGAATATCTCGACTGGATGCATAAAAACGATCTGCTCGTCTGGGTCAACCCCATCGTCTATAACCATAAAGATATCATCGCCGGCTGCCGCACAGATGATGAAGCCATGGCAGGAGACCCCGACAAAGCGTGGGGCTGGCTGGCCGACCGCGGATTCGATATTATCCAGACCGACTGGGCGCTGCAGGCACACCTTTACTATAAGGAAAAAGGACGCAGATGATGAATATTCATCCCTCTGTCACCCTCTTCCGCGGCGCGGTGGTATCCGGCGACGTGACCCTCGGCGAGGGTACCTCAGTCTGGTACAACAGCGTACTGCGCGGCGATCTGGCACCCATTATCGTCGGCAGAAACTGCAATATCCAGGAAAATGCCGTTTTCCATCTGGATGGAGGAATGCCTTGTATTCTCGGTGACGAGGTGACCGTCGGTCACGGAGCGATCCTGCATGGCTGTGAGATCGGTGACTGCACTGTCATTGGTATGGGTTCGATCATCCTCTCCGGCGCAAAGGTGGGCAGAAACTGCATCATCGGCGCGGGAGCGCTGGTCACCGGCAAAGCCGTCATTCCCGACGGATATCTGGCTGTGGGCAGCCCGGCAAAGCCTGTCCGGCCCCTGACTGAATCAGAGATCGAACGGATCCGGCACAATGCAGAGGAATATCTTCTTCTGCAGGAGAAGGAAAAAGAGGCTGAAGTTGTTTTCGGCAATAACCCCTGATGAAAAACGGTATGATCCTTTCGGACCATACCGTTTTGCTTTGTCATATTGCGGCTTCTCGGATACCGGCGGCACGGAAGCACTGACTGATCTGCTCCACTTCCCTTGCGGAAAGAGGTGCGGTATCTGCATAGGCATACTTCATTCCCAGCTCCTTGTATTTCCCGCTGCCCATCCGGTGGAAAGGCAGTAGCGTTACAGGATAAGGATACTGCCGGATCAGGGAGATGATCCCTTCCAGAGAAGCATCATCCGTATTAAAGCCCGGGATCAGCGGAACACGCAGAACAACATCCGCGCCCTTTTCGGTCAGGAAGTTCAGATTATCCAGCACCGTCTGCAGCTCTCCACCACAGACAGCACAAAAAGCTTCCGGGTCGGCAGTTTTAATATCTGCCAGGAATAGGTCTGTCAGAGGAAGCAGCCTGCTGAAATCAGGATCTTTCACAGCGAGAGAGGTGTCCAGAGCGGTGTGGATGCCATGGGCTCTGACCTGCTCCAGAAGGGCAATGCAGGCCTCCTGTCTTGCCAGCGGTTCGCCGCCGGAAATGGTCACGCCGCCTTTAGAGCGGTCGTAGAACTCCTTGTCATGGAGGAGTTCCTCCATCACCTTTTCCATAGAAAGTGTACGGGTATTGGAGAAACATTCGGGATTATGACACCATGGACACCTGAGCGGACAAGAGCCGAAGAACACCGTCGTACGGATGCCGGGGCCATCTCCGCTGCAGAAATGCTGGATATTGAAGATGTTCAGTTCCATCGTGACCTCCGTCAGCCCTGCTCGGTACGGCTGAGGATATCCAGCTGTACTTCCCGCTCCAGCTTGGTATAATATGCGCTGAATCCGGAGACACGGACCACCAGATCCTGATGGTTCTCAGGATGTTCCATGGCATCAATGAGGATCTCACGGGAGACAGAGTTGATCTGCATCTCCTGACCGCCGCCTGCAAAATAGATCCTGATCAGCGCGCAAAGTCTGGCGATGTTCGCATCACCGCGGAAAGCCGAGGGGGAATACTTCTGATTGATAACCGTTCCGCAGGCTACACGTGTGTAATCCGGCTTGGTAACAGAGCGGACGGTATAAGTGGGACCACGGCGGTCTCTGCCGTAGGTGGGCGAAGCAGCATCGCTGAGAGGTTCGCCCGCTTTGCGTCCGTCGGGAGTAGCAGCACATTCCCTGCCGGCGGGAATGTTGCTGGTGTTGGAAGCCATGGCGGTATAGAATCGGCCGCCATCCTCCAGACGATACTGATCAAACAGATCGGCGGTATAATCGGTAAGCCAGACAGCGTATTTGTCCGCATCATCACAGTCGTTGCCGTATTTCGGAGCGGCGAGCAGCAGATCACGTTCTTTCTCATAGCCGACAAAATCAGCCTTCAGAGCAGCGATCAGTGTTTCCATCGAGATGGACTTTTCCTTATAAACACACTGCTCGATCGCACACAGCGAATCGGCAATAGTGCCAATGCCCATGATCACAGCACCATGTGCGGCAGGATAAACCGAACCGCCGTTGCAGAGATCTTTTCCCTTTTCCACACAGCCGACGCTCAGGCAGGAGAGGAAGGGGTTGACATAATCACGGTTATTGTAACGGGCATTTTCCCGGATAATACGGAAGGCATAGAACTCAGCACCCGCTTTGATCTGGGCCTCATATGCCCACATAAAGTCGTCCATCGTCTCAAAAGTCAGAGGGTCGCCGGTATCGATGCCTTTTCTCTCGCCGGTGCGGAAATCATATCCTCTGCCGAAAGTCAGCTCGAGCATCTTTGCCGAGTCAAACCGACCATCCGACCAAGGCGGCTGCAATCCGGGAAGGAAGTTTTCGATACAACCGACCATGCAGTAGTTTCTGACGTCACGCAGATCATAACCCATGGAAGCCAGAGCTTTCATATTCACTTCATCATTCATCAGTGCCGGATATCCAAGGCCGGTACCGATGACTTTCAGGGCTTCACAGAGGAAATGATCCGGTGTATCCGGATGAATACGGGCAGAGAGATTGGGGCCGGGGATATTACACTTGCCGACGGCATATAGAACCGCATAGGTAAGGCCGTTCACGGCATTTTCTCCACCAGGGGTAACGCCTGCCACGCAGATGTTGCATACATCGTCCCGGTCCAGCCAGAGACGCTGCTCATATATTTTGATGAAAGTATTTTCTAAAAGATTCTGTACCTCTTCGTCAGTTAGGACGCCCTCGTCGATATCACGGCGATAATAAGGATACAGATACTGGTCCATACGGCCGAGTGCCATGGCATAAAGGCCCTGCCACTGATAGATCGTATGTGCAAACCATACCAGCTGAAGAGCTTCACGGAAAGAAGCAGGCGGCTCCACGGCGACTTTTCTGCAGATGCGCTGAATTTCCGGATCTTCGGTCTTCTCAGCATGAGCGATGATCCAGTCGCGGAAAGCCTCCATCTCGATACGACAGGCGGTCAGGAAAATCTCTTTTTCACGGTCACCGCTGTGTTTTTTCAAAGAATCTCTGATCTCTGCGAGAATACCGCCGACGCCCAGCTGAAGCAGGCGGTCATAGGCAGAAGCATAATGGTCACAGCCCTGCAGCCAGCCGCGTTCGCCAGCGATATGTGAGAAGTTTTCGTAGTAGCGGACATCATCATCCGGAATACCGTCACTGTACTGGCCGATGATAGAACCGAAAATCAAGTCATTCGCATAAATATGCTTTTCTCCCAGAGTAAGCATATTCTGAAAGGCATATGCCCTGGCAATCGGAATTTCCTCGGTGGGATGTTCGGCATAGCTCATGCCTTTGTACCAGGCAGCATTACAGAAAAAGCGGCTGGTTGCTTTTCTGCGGCAGATCATCTCTTCTTTCAGGGCTTTTGTGGTGTTGGGAACGGCAGCCACATATTCCATCTCCTGTCATTCGGTTCTGATTCTATTATAACTTTTTGCTGGAAGAAGTAAACCGAATATATTGACAAGGGTGGACAATTATGATACGATACCCATATCAAGAGTGAATGGAGGGATCGTTTGCGGTTTTATCTTCTATCACTTGATCGTCCACCTGAGATCCTGCATGCCCACCGGTATCAGACGGCACAGTACGAAATGATACTTCCCTGCCGGCCCGGATGCTGCGAGATCTCCTATATTGAGCAGGGACGGATCCTCCACCGAGACGGCGAAATCTATGAGGAAGGCAGTATCGCGGTGCTGCCCTGGGACC
>JAFQND010000146.1 GCA_017396055.1 Oscillospiraceae bacterium | reverse complement strand
CAGAGGCGATCACAGTGCGTGGGGCACCAAGCTTTTCAACTACGGCAAGAACGAAGTCATCCATTTCCTTTTGTCCAATCTGAAATACTGGATGGAGATCTTCCATTTCGACGGTTTCCGGTTTGACGGCGTCACTTCGATGCTGTACCATGATCACGGCCTTGGTACCGCCTTTACCGAATATTCGAAATATTTCTCTCTCAATACCGATACCGAAGCGGTCACCTATCTGCAGCTGGCCAACGAGCTGATCCATCAGCTGAATCCCCATGCCCTTACGGTGGCAGAAGATATGTCCGGTATGCCCGGCATGTGTCTTCCCCTTTGTGACGGCGGCATCGGATTTGACTATCGGCTCTCGATGGGTGTACCCGATCTCTGGATCAAGACTCTGAAGGAACTGAAAGACGAATATTGGAACATGGGCAAGTTCTGGTACGAACTGAATACCCGTCGTCCCGAAGAGAAAAACATCGGTTATTGTGAGTCCCATGACCAGGCGCTGGTAGGCGACAAGACGCTGATGTTCCGGCTCTGTGATGCCGAGATGTACACTTCCATGGATAAAGCGAGCGGCAGCCTTATTGTCGACCGCGGTATGGCTCTGCACAAGATGATCCGTCTTTTGACCTCGACTCTGGCAGGCGAAGGATATCTCAATTTCATGGGCAACGAGTTCGGTCATCCCGAATGGATCGACTTCCCCCGCGAAGGAAACGGCTGGAGCCACCATTACTGCCGCAGACAGTGGAGCCTTGCCGAAAACGGTTTCCTTCGTTACGGTCAGCTGAACGAGTTCGATAAAGCCATGATCGCTCTGATCAAGGAAGAAAAACTGCTGAGGGGAAAAGCAGGCTGTGTTCTCTGTCATGAAGCCGATAAGCTGATCGTTTACCGCAAGGGCGATCTGGTCTTTGCCTTCAACTTCCATCCCTCCAAGTCGTTTGACGGTTATTTCCTCTCCATCGGTACCACCGGCGGATATGAGGTCGTTCTTTCCACTGACGAAGAGCGCTTTGGCGGTCACAGCCGCGTGGCAATGAATCAGTATTATTACTCCCGCAGAATGACAGACGGAAGAGCAGGTTTCAATTGCTATCTGCCCTCCAGAAGTGCTGTGGTATTCAGAAAGATGAAGACTCCTGCCGAAGGAAAGAAATGATCCGGTAAAGTAAAAAGGCTCGTCCGAAACGGACGGGCCTTTTTACTTTGTTTTAGAGCTCAGCGCCCTCAGGGATGATAAAGCTGACAGCGCCGGGAAGTACTTCCAGCTGCAGCTGACGGAAGGGGTAGACCTCGCCGTCGATACAGACATTTCCGCCTTCGGGGGCAATGATCTCCAGCTGTTCACAGCGGTCGACGGTGAGGATGTCCTGTATATCTTTGCGGTCAATGTATGTTCCCGTCCGATAGGAGGGGAGCAGTGAAAGAAAACGCAGCCTGCCCACTTTTTTGACGATGGCAAAATCCATCAGTCCGTCGTCCAGTGCGGCACGGGGAGCGGGGTGGAAACCGCCGACGTAAAACTGACCGTTTGCGGCAGTACAGAGCAGATAGCGGCCTTTGAGCTCTTTGCCATTAAAACGGATCTCAAGCTCGGTGCCCAGTTTACGAAACAGGACAGCCAGTACGCCGATCAGATAGGACAGCGGACCGCGGCAGAGGGGATTATCCCGGTGGGTGTTGACCCATGCTACAACTTCACAGTCAAAACCGATATTGATGACATTGGTCGAAAAGTGTTCGCCGGCTTTGATCAGATCGATCTTATGCAGGGTACCGTTCAGCTGTTTTTCGATATCGTGAAAGGCGGCAGGCGAGGCAAAGCTCTTGACAAAATCGTTGCCTGTGCCGGCAGGGATGACGCCGACTGCCGACTCGGGATAGTCCAGAACTCCTTCGATCACTTCATGCAGCGTGCCGTCACCGCCGCAGGCATAAAACCGTGAGGGCGCTTCGGCTGCCTTTTTGCGGACATAGGCAGTGGCTTCTCCGGGGGCTTCGGTATGATGGATCTCCCAATCGAGACCACTCTTTTCGAGCAGAGCACGGATCTTTGGATCCAACTGCAGGGCATTTCCTTTGCCTGAGACAGGATTGATGATGAATATATGGCGCATGGATCTTCCTCCAGATGTTGACTTAAAAATATTTTAGCACATTTTGTCAGATTGAGCAAGAAAAAGCCATCGAAAAAGGTCCCCGGCAAAACCGGGGACCTTTTTTATTTTCTGTTCTGTTTGCGGTATTCGTTGGGGCTGATACCGAACTGTTTGCGGAAGGCATTGGAAAAATAGGTCTGATCTCCAAAGCCGGCCTTTTCGGATATCTCTGCGATGGAAAGCTTCGTTTCCGTCAGAAGCTGTGCTGCAAGCTCCATCTGTTTCATGCCGCGATAGGACGAGACCGACTGGCCAGTCGTTTCTTTGAACAGTGCCGCCAGATAGTTGGGGTTGAGGCCGACTATTTCGCCGAGAACAGTACGGGAATAAGGCTTTTCGGGGTTGCTGTCCAGATAACGGATGATCTTCTGTACAGGTTCAGGATAGGTCGCGTCGACGGGGAAACGATCCCGTATCGGCTTCAGCGCTGCCTTGACATACTGCATCAGGTCGGCAGGGCTGTAATATGCTTTGCCGAGCAGCTCCATACAGCGGGCATCTTCGATCACAGATGCATCCAGCTGTTTTGCTGCCAGTGCTTTTCTCAGCAGCCGTTCGGTGTCGGCGCGGAGCATCAGCATCAGCGGAAGATTGATTTTTTGTCTGGCAAAGAGGGACTCCAGCTTTTTCTGCAGCGCGTCAAAGAAGGAATTGCATCCTTTTTCGACCAGTATCTCGTTTAAAGGGAGGAAGGAGGCAGAGCTGTATCCGCAGGAAAGCTGATAGCTTTCGGCAGCAAGGTGCCATCCTTTTCCCTGACCGGCATCATCGCTGATGACTCTCAGCCGGTCGGCGGCTCCGCGCAGGTCGGCAACGGTGCAGTCGGTAAGCCAGCAGCAATCAGTATTATAGCCCATGTCCCGGCAGAAATCGCTGAAACGGCGCAGACGCTCTTCGGGATCGGCTTTATCGTTCTGGCGCAGGACCAGCCAGTAATGTCCGCGCATGATATCGGTGATCAGTGCTTCGAACTTCAGGGGAGGCAGCGCTGTAAGGGTCACCAGCGCGTGTCTGAGCGGTTCGGTCATAGGGTACCACTCGACCTCATCAAACTGCAGCCGGTCGAAGAGTCCTATTCGCACCAGTGTGAAAAGTTCATCATCCTCTTCCGAAACGGTCACGCCGGTGCGTTTTGCGCGGCGGCGGGTGAAGACCGTGTCATAGGGCGAAGAGGGATTCAGAAGTTCCTCCCAGAATCTGGCATGCTGTTTATAATGATCGTTATTCAAAAGATTATGGGCCATTTCCTGACCGGTGTAAAGGAGCAGATCCATAAAGCCCTCCTGTTATTTTTTACAGAATTCTATATTTGGTTATATTATAGTATTATTTACCTATGATGTCAAACAGTATTCGGATAAAAAATAAAACCTCCCGCCGTTTTTAACGGCAGGAGGTTGTTGTTTAGAGCAGATCTTTATCGGAATCGATGCTGATAATACGTTTTTCTTTGATAGCCTGGTCACCAAGCAGTGCCAGACGATAAGCGATAAAGACATCGTCCATGGTGGGGAAGCATTCGCCGTCAGTCTCGATAGCTTCGATCAGACCTTTCAGCTGGCCCCACATGTTTTTGTACTTGGCGCGCAGGTTGATGGTATGATAAACATTCTCTTCGGCGTCGTAGTACTCGATCAGGTCGCCTTCTTCGTGGTCCTGGAAGCGGTAATCATTCAGCACCAGACGGATACGGCCCTTGGTACCGATGAATTCTTTCAGGTTATAGGAAGCGGTGGAATCAGCCCAGGCTGCCTCATAGAAAGCGGTGCCGCCGTTTTCCAGCTCCATGGTCAGAAGACCGTAGTTGAAGGTACCGTCGGGAGCGATGTCGCCGATGCGGGTACCGATACCGCCGATGGAGACGATATCCATGCCGGTGAACCAGCGGATAACGTCGATGTAATGTACGCCGCAGTCGATGATGGGCGGACAGTCGCGCAGAAGGGTAGCATAGCGGTCACGGTTCATGATGTGGTGGTTCTGAGCCATACGGATCAGACGGATATCGCCGATAGCGCCGTCATGGATCATTTCAGCGATCTTGCGGTAGCTTTCGTTATAGCGCAGAATATGGGCGATCTGAACCTTACACTCGGGGTGAGCCTTGACAACGTCATAGAACTCACGGCCTTCCTCCAGAGAGCCGGCGATGGGCTTCTCACAAAGGACATGTTTGCCGGCAGCCAGACAATCCTTCAGGATGGGCAGATGGCTGTTGACATAGGTAGCGATGATGACAATATCGACGTCATCACGCTTCAGATATTCATGGTAATCGTTTCCATAAGACTGTGCGCCGTATTTTTTGGCGAAAACTCGGGCAGCTTCCAGGTTCAGGTCGACAACACCGACCACTTCGATCTCATCGTGGTAGTAGATGTCGCTGATATGAGCTTCACCAATATGGCCGCATCCGATCAGTACAAGACCGTACTTGTTTTTCATCGGTTTCACCATACCTTTTATTATCAATACTTGTCCGCCGTGACAGCGGACAGGACTTTCTTCTCTTTTATTCTACCTATATTTGTCGTCTTTGGCAAGTGTTTTAGCAAAATAATATTGCCTGCTTTTTGCGGTATTATAGAACAATATTGCTTTTGGCTTTTAAAAAAGCAACAGCTTCCATAAATTTCGATGCTTTTTACCGGCCGGATAGGAAAAAGAAGCCAAACGACTCTTTGTTTAGTCACCGGAGGAGGGATATTGCCGCTGCATCCTTCTGACGATGATGCAATAGGTGGGCACCAGAAGAAGACAGGCGGCGATCCATGCAGACGCATTGGAGAAACAGGCAGCGTTGAAGCCGAACCGCTTGATCATCCACAGACCAAGAGAAGCGCGGGCTGCCATTTCACAGAAGCCGGCACACATGGCGGGCAGAGCGGCGCCCAGACCCTGCAGCGTATTCCGCAGGATCAGGACCATGGCCAGCAGGAAGAAGAACAGGCAATTGATCGAAAGGAACTGTCGGATCTTTTCATAGAGAACAGGATCCGAGCTGGAGATAAACAGCTTTGAGATATCGGTGCCGAACAGCACGGCGATCAGATAAGCAGCGACCGAATAAATGGCCGACATGATCAGCGAAGCGCGGGTGCCTTTGCGGACACGGTCGATCCGGCGCGCTCCCATATTCTGTCCCGAGAAGGTGGCACTGACCGAACAGATGGACTCGATGGGGGCCTGAAGGAGATTGCAGACGCCGTTGCAGGCGGTGATGGCGGCGACTGTGATGGAGCCAAGAGTATTGACCGCACTCTGCAGGATGATGCCGCCGATGGCAGTGATGGACATCTGAAGGCCCATGGGAAGACCTGCACATGCCAGCTCTTTGAGATGACCGGGGGAAAGGGCCCATTCGTTCTTTCTGACATGCAGGATGGGGAACTTTCTGATGATGTAGACAAGGCAGAGAAGCCCCGAAACCATCTGTGCGGTGACGGTCGCCCAGGCAGCTCCTGCTACACCCGCATCCAGCCCGAGAATGAAAACGAGGTCCAGAATAATATTCAGAACAGAGCTGATGACCAGAAAGATCAGCGGGCTCTTGGTATCACCAAGGGCTCTCAGCCATCCCGCCAGAAGATTATACAGGAAGGTAGCGCCGATGCCCATATAAATCACCGACAGATAGGCATGCGCCTCATGGAAAATATCGTCGGGAGTCTGCATTAGGCGGAGAATGGATCCGCAGAAGGAAACCGTCAGGATCGTCAGCAAAACAGTGATCGCCGCACAGAGCCAGACCGCACCCGAAAGATGCCGCCGCAGATTTTCATGGTCTCCTGCACCGAAACGCTGGGCTACCGGGATCGAGCATCCGATGGACACGCCCTGTACAAAACCCATGACAAGAAAGTTCAGACTGCCGGTGGAGCCGACCGCCGCAAGACTTTCGGTGCCGAGGATACGGCCGACAATAACCGTGTCGGCTGCGTTATAGAATTTCTGAAACAGGCTGCCGAGAAAGACGGGGATGGCCACCTGCAGGATCAGTTTTGCGGGATCGCCTTTTGTCATATCTTTGACCAAGAGGATTCCTCCTTTGGATAGTTTATCATGCAACTATTATCATACCGCCAAAGGGCGATCCTGTCAATGGGTCACAGTTTTTCTATGAGCTCCATCAGGATCTCCCGGCAGAGTTTTTCCAGGGCGAGAGCGTTGCCCTCCAGATCGGCGATCAGTGCGGCGGCGTCGCCTTTGGCAATATCATAGGTGGTCCGGTCGATGATGTGTTCTTCCAATGCCTGTTCCAGTTCGTCTTCATCCAGAACGATGATCCTGCCGTCGGGCATCATGACCACATCGAGGAAGAGATCGGTGAAAAAGCTGTCAGCTGCCCCCAGAAGGGTGCTGCCGCCGGTGATATCGAAATAATACTGCACAACCGACAGGTTGTGCGACGCGACCGAAAGATCTGGAGCAAACATCACGGTCAGCCACCATCTGCCGGTTTCGGGCGCCAGCTGCAGCCAGTGATAGCCTTTGTCGACGATGGTGACCGAGCTGCCGTCGTCATAGGTTTTGCGCAGAGGAGCGGTCAGCTCATCCACCCGGATCAGGTAGGCTTCGCCGGAAAATTCGGGGCGGTCGATGCGGGCAAAAGCGTCTTTTCGTCTGGTAATGCGGGTCCAGTCGGCGCGGCCAAGTGTCTTGACAGAAAGTTTCATGGAAAAATCTCCTTTCTTTTTTCTGTGGACAGTATAACATGGAAACAGGAAAGATACATCAGTAAATAACTTATGAAGTTTAATATATATACTCATAGAACTAAAAAACTAAACCATAAAGAATAAATATTAACTCCAAAAATTGGGTCAAGGGTCTTTGACCCTTGCAGGTTCCGGACAGCGTCCGGACGGAGTTTGAGGCAGCGCCTCAATAACAGATAAACAGAACACCCGCCGTGAAAAAGCGGCGGGTGTGATTTAACTTAGTTCTTCACGAAGAACTCTTCATACCAGAGAATAAAGGTATAAATGGTCCAGATCTTTTTCATATTGAGCTTTTTGCCGCTCTTGTGATCTTCCAGCAGCTCGGTGATGGCCTCGTGGTCGAAGAACATGGCAGCGATCTCGCCGTCGAATTTCTCTTTGACCATACCATAGTACTTATCCATCCGCAGCCAGTCGTTGAGGGGAACGGGGAAGCCCAGCTTCTTTTTGTTGGCGGTCCGCTCGGGCAGCTGTTCGATGGCAGCGGCGCGGAGAGCAACTTTGGTCACCTCGTCATGGGCACGGAAACGGGTGGGGATCTGTACTGCCAGTTCCAGCATCCGCTTGTCAAGGAAGGGAACACGCAGCTCCAGAGAATTTGCCATGCTCATGCGGTCAGCTTTCTGCAGGATATCATAAAGCATCCAACTGTACATATCCACATACTGCAGCTGGGTGGGTTCGTCCAGATGGGCTACTCTGTCAAACAGCGGCTTGGTCAACAGGGCAGGATCACCTGCACCATAGTCCTTTTTCAGGAACTTCTGACGCTCTTTCCAGTGGAAGACATAGTTGCAGCGCATGAAACGCTCATAAGGCTCCATGGCACCGCGGACAAGGAAGTGCTTGCCCTTGAATTCGGGCATTGCGCCTGCCACAGCACCGGCAGCTTTTCGCAGCAATTTAGGAACCTTTTTGGTATAGCGGGAGAAGTGGCCTCCTGCCAGATACATGGGATAGCCGCCGAACAGCTCGTCGGCGCCTTCGCCCGAGAGGACGACCTTGACGTGTTTTGCGGCATTTTCAGCCAGGAAATACAGCGGAATCTCGGAAGGATTGGGCAGGGGCTCGTCCATGAAATACTGTACCTTGCCGGCTGCGCCGAAGAAGTCGTCGGCAGAGATCTTGTTGGAGATGTTGGGCACACCTACGACCTTGGAGAAGTCCTGTGCGTAGGGAAGTTCGCTGTATTTTTCTTCTTCATAGCCGACCGAGAAAGTTTTGACATCGGTCTGTACCTTGGAAACTTCCTTGACCACATAGGAGGAATCGACGCCGCTGGACAGGAAGCAGCCTACCTCAACGTCAGCGATCTTATGGGCCTCGACCGATTCGGCAAAGGTCTCGGTGATGGCTTTTTTCCAATCTTCAAGGGACTTGGATTCGTCGATCTGATAGGTGACTTCGTAATAGCGGCCGATATTTACTTCGCCGTTTTCATATTCCAGATAACAGCCGCTGGGCAGCTTGTAAACATTGTTGAAGAAGGTCTCGCTGTCGGGCAGATATTCAAAGCAGAGCCAGTCGGGGAGTCTCTTTTCGTTCAGTTCCTTTTCAAAGCGGGGATGTTCGAGAAAAGACTTGATCTCGGAGCCGAAGAGGAACTCGCCGTCCTTCTGATAGTAATAGAAGGGCTTGATACCAAAGATATCGCGGGCGCAGAAGAGCTTCTTTGCGGTTTTATCCCAGATGGCAAAGGCGTACATGCCGCGCAGTTTATCCAGAAGACCGCGGCCGTATTCCTCATAGCCGT
>JAFQND010000145.1 GCA_017396055.1 Oscillospiraceae bacterium | reverse complement strand
CATCCGGGAGGACCATGAGGCTACCCCCGGAAGCATCACTCGCAATATCATTCTCAATCTGGCCGATGCTGACATGGTCATCGCCGACCTGACCGGCGGCAATGCCAACGTCTTCTATGAGCTGGGTATCCGCCATGTCATGGCAAAAAGCCGGACCGTTCTGATCTGCCACAAGGATTATCCCATTCCCTTTGATACCGCCGCCTATCAGGTCGTGCCCTACAGCGACGATGCCTATTCTTCCCACGAAGTTCATCAGCGCATTATCGAAGCGATCAGATTGAGGGAACAGAATGACGCGGTGCCCGATAACTCGGTACACGATTTCTTCCCCGAACTGCCTGTAAGCCTGAAAGAGATGCTTGACCGGGACGAGGATGCCGAACAGAAGCGTATCCGCGAGCTGACCATCCAGAACGGCAGACTGAAGGAGCGCCTCCGCGCCGCAGGTCTCAGAGAGGACGATACCCTTCATCTGACCACCCGTGAACTCTTTGCCAAAGCAAGAAAGGGCATTCCCTTTGCCGGCAAGAGCGCCATGGTCAAACTTCGCGAGTTTTCTGAAGACGGCAAGGTGGAACAGTTTGTCGATTTTCTGGAGGAGGCCATCGAGGCCGGTCATCTGGTGGAGTCGGAATATATCGCCATCAGCCAGATGTGTTCTGCCATGGACCTTCCCACCGTCAAACAGGCACTTCTGGAAGTGGCACTGGAGCGGTTCCCCCGCAACGAGCGGCTGAGAGTCCTTCTGGTCGACCTTTATGCCGACGGTTATGCCACCCGCGGAAGAGCGCTTGAACTGGTCAACGAGGATATCGGTATCCATACGGATGAAAGCGGTGCTTATACCCTTGATCCCAAAGCGGCACGGCGCCTTTCTGCCGACAGGCTTGGCTCGTTCTATGACACCTATATCGCCTGTGACCGGTATGAAGAGATCATCGAGATCTCCCAGCAGCTTCTGGACGCCGAATGTCCGCTGACCGCCATGATCTACCGCAATATGGGCAACGCTTATCTGGAGCTGGGACGTCCCAAAGAGGCGAAAGAAAAGTACGAGGCCATGCTGGCGCTGGATTATAACGATGACCGCAACCATATTGCTTATTCCCGCTATTTTGACAAGATCCATGATCCGGTGGGCTCTTACAAAGAGGTGGAGATCGCACTGGCCCTGGATAAGGAAGATCCTACCCGTTATCTGACACTGGCAGGACAGATGTTTGACTATCGCTTTATCCGCAAGAGTCCCGATTCCATCGTTCCCGTACCCCGCAGTGAGGTCATTGCCGCGGCTGTTCCGCTGGCTTTCCATACGATCATGGTCTCGCAGGATCAGCGTACCCTCAACCGTGTCATGGAATTTTTACAGCGCAACAACTGCTCGGAATACTGTCAGGTATTGAGAGATCAGATCAACGACGACAGATTCCCGGATTATACCGGCCTCAACGCTTATCCGCTGCAGTATTGTCTTGATCTGAACCCCAGAAAATAAAAAGGAGAGATCGATATGACATTTGAGAAAGATTTTGTTTTTGAAACCGACCTTTGCCGTCTGGTCGTGGGCGAGAATGCGATCGTCAAAAGCCTCTCGCTGAAAGCTACCGGTGAGGAGACCCTCCGTACCGACGAAGATATCGCTCTCTTCTCGGTCACCCAGGAACGCCCTTATCACAATGAGGTCAAGCTGGCCCATCCCAACAAGCGCACTACCTATCAGGCAAACAGCATCCGTCTGGAGGACGGAAAGCTGGTGGTCGGCTTTGAGATCATTCCCTATGAAGCGATCGTTTCGTTCAGGGAAGCTCCCATGTACATGACCTTCACGTTGGAAGGCTTCAACCCCAAGACCGAGAAATATGCCGGCCTTGCCATGGATCTGCCTCCCGTCGCAGAGCTCCGCCTTGTACAGCTGCCGGTAAAGAACCGCAAAAACTTCGGCGAATGGCTCAATGTCAGCTGGGATGAGACCGCCGCTGTCAACGTTCTCGCCGTTTCTCCCCATGCCCGTATCGACTCCGAGCGCAGAAAAGGCTACCGCGTTATGACCGCCGATGCCGTCAGAGGCATCAAACTGGTGGGCTGCACCGCTGCCATGTTCGCTGCACCTTCCGATAAGCTGATGGATGCCATTGCTTCGCTGGAAGAGGATTATGATCTGCCCAGAGGCGTTGAGAGCCGCCGCGATGCCGCACACATCAACGCTTCTGCTTACTGGACCGGTGTCATCAATCCGCTGAATGTGGATGAGCACATTGCCTGGGCCAAAAAGGGCGGCTTCAGAATGATGCTGATCTATTATACCTCTATCTTCAAGGAAGAGCGGGGCTATTCTCTCAACGGCAACTATGATTACCGCGACGAGTATCCGAACGGCAGGGAAGACCTTGTGAAGATGCTCGACCGCATCAAAGAGGCAGGCATCACTCCCGGTCTGCATTTCCTTCAGACACATATCGGTCTGCACAGCCGCTATGTCACTCCCGTCTGTGACCGCCGTATCAATCTGACAAAGAAATTCACGCTGGCGAAAGCCCTCGGCAAAGACGATACCGTGATCTATGTGGACGAGGATCCCACCGGCACCGTCATGCATGAAAAATGCCGTGTGCTCCGCTTTGGCGGCGAGCTGATCTCCTATGAGAGCTATTCCACCGAGTATCCCTACTGCTTCAAGGGCTGCGTACGCGGCTGGGACGATACCATCGTCACCGAACATCCTCTGGGAGAGATGGGCGGTATTCTCGACATCAGTGAATTCGGCGCATCGAGCGTTTATCTGAACCAGTATTCCGACCTGCAGGATGAGATCGCTGACAAGCTGGCAGATGCTTACAATGCCGGCTTCAGATACGTTTATTTCGACGGCTCTGAAGGCACCAATCCTCCCTTTGAGTATCATGTGCCCAATGCCCAGTACCGTGTCTATAAAAAGCTGAGCCCTGCGCCTCTCTATACCGAAGGCGCCGCCAAGGCACATTTCAGCTGGCACTACTTAAGCGGCGGCAATGCTTTCGATATCTTCCCGCCCGAGCTGTTCAAGAGAGCCATTGACGAATATCCCGCTGAGGAAGCACCCAGAATGCGTCAGGACTTTACCCGCCTGAACTTCGGCTGGTGGAGTTATCGCACCGGCTTCCAGCCCGATATGTATGAATACGGCACCAGCCGTGCCGCTGCGTGGGATTGCCCCATCACGGTGCAGACCAATGTGGAGATGTTCAAGTCTGTCGCCCGTACCGACGATACCCTCGAGGTCATGCGCCGCTGGGAGGATGTCCGTGCGAAGCAGTGGCTCACCGACGAGCAGAAAGAGATGCTCAAGGAGCTGGGCAAGGTACACATCCTGCTGATCGACGAGAAGGGCGAGTACGAGTTGCAGCCCTATACCGAGATCATCTGTCCCGACAAACAGACCCGCGCCTTCGTCATTGAGCGCGCCTGCGGAAACTATGTGGTCTTCTGGCATGCCGACGGTGAAGGAAAACTGGAGCTGCCCGTCGATCCCGCTGTGATCTCGCTGGAGAAGACCCTTGGCGGCGAAGCTGTTGCCTTTGAAGCTGCAGACGGAAAATCCGTTCTGCCCATCGCAAGCCGCTGCTATCTGAAGACTTCTCTGACTGCAGAAGAGATCGTGAAAGCATTCGAAGCTTCGAAACTCATCTGATAAGCCAAAAGGAAAGGCCTCCCGAATGGGAGGCCTTTTTTCAGTCGAAAAAGCTGTCGATGACGGCGTATTCATAGTCGATTGGTTTGCCGCCGGGGAGTTTGTTCCATTCATCGATGCGTTTTTGCTGGAAAGCTTCGTCGTTTCTGTACTGTTCGGCGAGGGCTTTTCGCTCTTCGTCGCTGCCGCCGATGACAGAATAGAAATAGCTTTCCTTCAGATCGTGCTCGAAGGAGCGAAGATGCAGCCCGTCATAACGGGCGCAGATGATAAAAGGGGAGAGGGAAGCGAGGCGGCCGTTGTCATCGAGGATAAAAACACCATTGGACGAGGTGACAAAATGATCTTTCTGTCTGCGAAGGATCAGGATCATTCTTTCGCCGGTACGGACAATTGGTTCGGAGGAGCTGCCGACAGTCGTCTGCAGCAGGAGAAAGCTTTCCGGGGAATCTCCGGCGAGGATTTTTTCTGTCAGTACTTCGGTAAAGAGCTGCCCGTTTTCATTCCGCACAGTGTCGTCTGCCACTGTTCCGATCAGGATAGCATCGGCGTGAGCGGTCAGAGCTTCGATGGAAGTCGGGATGCGGTATTCCGTATGAGACAGGGCGGTATCGGGCTTTTTGCCGGAAAGGTCGGGGGTTTTGTTGTACTCTTCTCTTCGGAAAAGTCCTTTCAGCAGGACCGCGGATATCAGGAGCAAGGACAGAATGAGCAGAAGGAAGATGCGTTTCTTTTTGGTCATATCAGTCACCTCCTAAGAAAGGTGCGGTATCTTAGAACCACATTATAACACAGGTATCCTGGAAAAGTCACTCCTCCCATTCGACTTCTTTCAATCCTTCTTCGGTCAGCTCCACCACCCGGTCGCAGACTTCCGAGATATATTTCCGGTCGTGGGAAACGCTGATGATGGCTCCCTCAAAGGCACAGAGTACCTCGCGGATAACAGGATTCGAAAGAGGGGAGAAGTTTCGGGTCGGTTCGTCGAGGATCAGGACATTGCATCCGTCCAGTATCATTTTCAGGAAAAGAAGCTTCGCCTTCTGACCGCCGGACATCTCGTGAACGGGGTGTTCCATCTCTTCGGGGGTGTATTTGACGCTGCCGAGGAAGGTGCGGACTTTGGAGATTTCGTCTTTGTGTCCTGTTTTACAGAGAAAGTCCACCGGTGTGCCGGCATCGCGGAGCAGTTCCTCATAATCCTGGGGCATATAGGCGGCCTTCAGGTCGGTGCGGGGGAGAAGGGTGTCGGCGATCTTTCGAAGGAGAGTGGTTTTTCCGGCGCCGTTTCTGCCGATGATACAGAGCTTTTCCGGGCCGGTCATGGTGAGGCGGATATCTTTTGCCAGCAGACGGTCGGTCTCGAGGGTTTCGAGAGAAAAGTCCAGAAGCCGCTTGCCTGCGGGAAAGGCGGTGGAGTCAGGGAAGCGCAGCATGATCGCCTCTTCCACATCGGGGAGCTCGGTCATGTTTTCTTTTTCCCGTTCAAAGCGGCGGCCCATCGACTTGACCGCATGCATCTTCTTTTTCAGAAGTCTCGCGCCGCCGGGGTCCGCCCGGGAGATGATGTTCTGCTGATGCTCCACTTTCTGCATGATCTGAAGATATTTGGCCTGCTGTTTTTCATATTCGCTCTGTTCTTTGCGGGCCTGCTGTTCCTGATAGGCGAGGGAGGAGGCGCGCTCGGCCATATACTGCCGGTAAGACATTTTTGCGATGGTGAAACGGGGGAGCGTTTTTCTTCTGACCAGTTCGATGTGGATGATGACATTGGCGGTACGTTCGATCAGAGTTTCATCATGGGAGATAAAGAGGACGGGAAGTTTGCAGGAGTTGATGAAATCCTCCAGCCAGCGGAGGGCAGCGATATCGATATCGTTGGAGGGTTCGTCCAGAAGGAGAACATCCGGCTTTTGAAGCAGCACCCGACAGAGCTGTAGCTTGACTTTTTCGCCGCCCGACAGGGTGGAGATCAGCTGGTCGCTGTAGCAGATATCGCCGGGCAGTCCCAACTTCCGTGCGGTCTCGGCAAGTTCTCGCTGGGGGATATCGTAAAAGTCGGGAAGAGCGGCAAAATATTCCCAGATGGGCTTTTCGCGGTCTTCTGCGGGCATTTCCTGAAAGAGAATGCCAAGTCTGTCGCGGGTGATGATCTCGCCCGACCATTCGGCATAGTCTTCGACGAGAGCGGGGTCATAGATCAGCTTTAAAAGGGTGGATTTTCCGTTTCCCTCTTCGCCGATAATGACCGCCTTGTCGCCGGCTGAGAGGACGAAACTGAAGTTTTCCAGAAGAGGGCGAAGATCTTTTTTATGGGCGATATTTAGCCCTTTGATCTGTATCATGATGGGGTACCTCCGTGGGAACGAAAAACCGCTCCCGGGCAAAGCCGGAAGCGGTCATAAACGCAGAATTCTCCCATACGGGCGGAAAAAACGCTTCGATCCGACATTCCGGCAACAAAAACAAGGCCCGCATTTCAGGCCGCACTTTCATTGTCCGTAAAAATCAGATCATTTGCGCATTCTTTCACTCTTTTCTTATGATGTTGAGGTCAGTATAGCATGGGGGAGCGGGTTTGTCAAGGGGATGGTCACGGCAGATTTTTCACCATGTATTTTCCATAGCCCTCCTGCCGCAGAATTTTGTATCCGCATTTTGTGTACAATGCTTTTGCCGCGTCGTTTCTGTCAGATACAAAAAGTACGCTTTCCCGACAGCCCGCTTCTGCTGCTTGTGTTTCCACAAGACGCAGCGCTTCCGCACCGTATCCCTTACGGCGTTTTGATTCCAGAATGGCAAAATCGCAGAGAAAACTTTGCTTCCGGCCTTCTGTCATCTCATAAAGCGTCCAGATAAATCCGACAGGATCTCCGGTTTTCATCTCCACGATCGACATCAGATGGTTGTTCGCCGTGTTCAGGCCGTCGGGAAGGATGTCGGAAAACTCTTTTTCCGCTTCTTTGACCGCCTGCTGCTGAGAAAGCCCGGTTTCTTCCATCAGGTCTTTCGCCTGATCATCGATGCTCAGCCGGTGGAAGCTTTCAAATTCGTCCTCTGTCATTTTTCTGATAAATACTGCCATGGGGGGAACCTCCTGTAAGCTTTTCTGTATGGTTCAGGGCCTTCTGTCTTCTCTTACAAAGGGCTCTTCCTGTTTTGTATCCAGAAGGATCGAATAGCAGCTGGGGCGTCGGTAGGCATTTCCGTGAACTTCACGGCTGCGGTAATCGCGGATCTCGTCCATGGGGAAATCGGCGAGGAAGATGCCTTCGCTGCCGTCCGCTTCAAGGAGCAGGGTGTCACAGGAGCCTTCCACACCTTCTTTATAAGCGATGCCGTCAAAGGCGGTGGAGTGGCCGTTGCAGTCGGGGTGGTTTTCGGGATAGTTGCAGGTGGCGATGCCCACCATATTCTCGAACGCACGGGCACGAAGTTGAGTCAGGCGATTGATCTCCATGGGGCAGGCATTGGGCACTAGGATCAGCTCGGCGCCCTTGAGCATCAGGATGCGGGCACTTTCGGGAAACTCCCGGTCATAACAGATCATGGCGCCCACTCTGACAGGCCCGAAGACGGTATCCAGTTCGGTCACATAAAAATCCTCACCGGGGGAGAGCTCCCGTTCCATATCGAAATCACAGGTGTGGACTTT
>JAFQND010000001.1 GCA_017396055.1 Oscillospiraceae bacterium | reverse complement strand
TGCGGGAGAACTCATTCTCGCGGGCTTTGATGATCTCGTCGATGGCTTCCTGACCGGTGCAGACCACCCAGACCTTGCCGCCGCACTCGCTGCCGATCTTTTCCACGAGGGACTGCAGGTTGATCAGCAAGTCAGTGTCACCGCCGACGTACTGGCCGACCTCATCAATCATGAACAGAAGCTGGAAGTCACGCGGCTGCGCGTCCACATACTCTTTGATCTCAGAAACGAGCTGGGCGATGGAGGTCTCCACGGTCTCGGTACCATTGAACCAGTTGCTGGCAGCCTGCTCACTCATGCCGAGCACTTCCTGAAGGGTGGCGACAATATCATCCTCAAAGAAGGCGTAAGCATCGCGAGACTCCAACCAGGACGCGCCGTTCTTCTCCTCGAACACACGTCGGAACTCCTCGGTCTTACCCTTCTTGGCAATGAACTGCTCCAGCTTGGCGACCTTCAGGTTTTCACCATAAAAGCCGAGGTAGTTATAGAACATCTTGGCAAAGACGCGCAGCACGGCGGTCTTGTCCTTGTTGATGGAACCCTCGATATCGATGTTGAACAGGATCGTATCAGTCCTGCCCTTCGTGGCCCGGTCGATCAGCATGAAGGTGGCCGGATCGTCGGCAAACTTGGCCCTGAACCGCTCCACGGTCTTGACGCCCTGAACCTCTTTGTTCTCTAACAGGTAGGACAGCATTTTCAGGAAGTGAGATTTACCACTTCCGAAGAAGCCGGAAATCCAGACGCCGATATCGGCGGTGGTCTCGTTGAAAGAATCGATGTAGTTGTTGAAGAAGGTGATGAAGTGCTTCTTCAGTTCTCTGGTGATAACATACTCGTTCAGTTCCTGTACGAGCACGCTGCTCTCATCCTGATCGACTTTGACGACACCGTTGATCTTACGGTTGATGTCGTCCTTGAACATCGATTGAATTCTCATGTCGCGGCTCCTCCCTTATATAACATTGAACGCCCTGTAGTACGGATTCGGCGTCAGCTTATCAAACAGTTTCACATAGCGGCCATCGAAGGTACCCGGATACATCACCAGCACAGGAACATCCGAGAAATACGGCTGCATGGCATCCAGCAGGGCATGGACCCGGATGAACGGGAACGCCTCTCCGACGCCGGTGATCAGGATCACATCACCCGGCTCATGCGGCTCGTACCGCATTTTTCCGATGAAGGCCATGTTGTTGGCCATGCGTTTCATCTGGTCCAGCACAAACTGCTTTCCCTTTTTCTCCTCCTGTCCTGCGACCCGATCCGTGATCCGTTTATCATCGCAGATGGAGAGAAATACCTTGTAAAGATTGTATTCGATCAGGTGACAGTTCAGGCTCTGGTCGGTCATCAGCTTCTCCGTAAAGTGCCGGACTGCCATCTCATCCTTCGGGTCATAGCAGAAGATCCGGATATTGACTTCATTGGACAGGCCTTTGCCCTCTAAGAACTCCGGTTCCTGTATCAGCGCTCGTAGGTTATCGAGACGCTCCATTAACTCGCTCATATACACGGCCCTCCTTAGTTCAGGCAGTTGAAGGCCGGAAGCGCCAGCTCCTGCCCGGATGCCCGGATTGCGTTCTCCAGCAGCGGACTGATCAGCACCGGATTCAGATGATCTGCGGTCACACTATCAAGATACTCGTTTTCGACGAGAGTCTTGGCCAGCACCTGTTTCACCTTTGTCACTGTGCTTTCGCTCCATGTCGCGACCCAGTCATCCTGCTCCTGCAAACGCATGAAAAACCCATTCAAATCTATCTTACCAAACGAGGTGTCCAATAATCTGTACTTTGAGCCCACCACCGTCAGCATAAATTCCCATACCAGACGGTACTGGCGCATCATCGCATACAGGCAGATCTGCTTGGACACATCACTGGGC
>JAFQND010000144.1 GCA_017396055.1 Oscillospiraceae bacterium | reverse complement strand
TTCATAAACTCCAGCCTTTCGGAAAGGATACATTATAAATGAAACTTTTTTTCACTTTTCTATTTTAACTTTTTCCCGCCCCGATGTCAAGATGCGAAGCGATTTCTCTCTCCTGCGCGGGAACTTCACCTGAAATTCAGATAACTTTACTTATTCTTTCATATTTTTAACCTATACTGAGACCAAATATCAGAGGAGGTTTTCTCATGAAACTGCTTAAAATGGCATCAGCGGCACTTCTGGCAGCCTTTCTGCCGGCGGTGATTGCCGGCTGCGCCGCCCCCGCACAGCAAACCGATGCGGAAAAGATCGTTCTCGACGACAGCGGCATCACCCTCAACGGAACAGCGGTCGGCAGCGATCCGTCAGCCGCTGTCTATACCGCCAACGATATCATTTATTACGAATCCGGAAAAGATCATACCTACGGCGAGGGCAGCGAAGCCGACGCCCATACGGCCGAAGAAGCTGCGGCGCATACCGTCGTGCATATCACAAAGCCGGGCAGCTATCGCATCAGCGGCACCCTCTCTCTCGGACAGATCGCCGTCGACCTGGGCGAAGAAGCAGAAAAAGACCCGAACGCTGTGGTTACCCTGATCCTTGACGGCGCCGATATCACCTGTGAAGCGGCACCCGCCGTCATCTTCTATAACGTCTATGAATGCGGCAGCAATGACGCCGAAACAGCCGTCAAAGACCCGGACACTTCCGCTGCCGGCGCAAGAGTGATCATCGCCGACGGAACGTCCAATACCGTCCGCGGCTCCTATGTGGCGCGCATCTATAAACCCGACAGCGTTGTGCTCGACGAAAACGGCCAGGTGGAGGATGCCAAAAAGCTGCACAAATACGACGGCGCTTTCTATTCAAAGATGTCGATGAACATCGACGGCGAAAAAAAGGGCACCGGTGAACTGACCATCTACGCCGAAAACGAAGGACTCGACAGCGAGCTGCACCTGACCCTGAACGGCGGCAATATCCATATCTTCTCCGGCAACGACGGCATCAATACCAACGAAGACAACGTTTCGGTCACCACCATCAACGGCGGAAACCTGGATATCACCGTCACCGGCGACACCGGCGAGGGCGACGGAATCGACTCCAACGGATGGCTGGTCATCAACGGCGGAACAGTCACCGCTTCTGCCTGTGCGGACAGCGCAGACGCCGGCATCGATTCAGACATGGGTATTCATATCAACGGCGGCACCGTTATCGCCGGCGGACATATGCTCGACCGCATCGAAGAGAGCGGCACCTATGCCGTGTTCACCTTCGGCCAGCTGCTGCCGGGCGGCAGTACCCTCACCCTCAAAGATGAGAAAGAGAAAACCGCTGCGGAATTCACCCTGACCAACGATTGTTCCACGGTGATCTATG
The DNA here is from genome assembly GCA_017396055.1 of Oscillospiraceae bacterium. Taxonomy (GTDB): domain Bacteria; phylum Bacillota; class Clostridia; order Oscillospirales; family Ruminococcaceae; genus Faecivivens. The sequence goes on along the minus strand of JAFQND010000144.1, from coordinate 5,792 downwards.
CGGACTCCGCTCTGAAAGCGGGCAGCTATACCCTCTGGAGCGGTGAACAGCAGCTTGCCCACGGCGGCAGCTTCGGCGGCATGATGGGCGGTATGCGTCCGGGCGGTGGTTTCCGGGAAGACATGACCCCTCCCGAGGGATTCGACGGTGAGATGCCCGAAGGTATGACTCCTCCCGAGGGATTCGATGGCGAGATGCCCGAAGGCATGACTCCTCCCGAGGGATTTGACGGCGAGATGCCAGAAGGCATGACCCGCCCCGAGGGATTTGACGGCGAGATACCTGAAGGCATGACCCCTCCCGAGGGATTTGACGGAGAGATGCCCGAAGGCATGACTCCCCCCGAGGGATTCGACGGTGGAAAAGGCGGCTTCGGTAAAAACCGGGGCGAAGCTTCGTCCGGAGAGCTCTCCACAGAGTTCCGGATCGCCGAAGGAGCCAATATGTTCAGCAGTGTGACCTTCACAGAATAAATCTTCCAAAGCCCTGTTTTCAAACAGCAGGGCTTTTTTCTATTAATAAAGAAAATTTCCCGAAAATCAGTAAAATCTTCGCAAAAGCTATTGAAATTTATTTTCATTTGTGATAATATATTTTTGAAAATAAGTTCTGAAAAGGAGAGGACGGTATGCAACTCAAAGGTTTCATGTTCGACATGATCCAAAACGAACTGGAGGACGCGGTAGGCCGCGCCAACTGCTCCACCAGAGAGGCTGACAAGATCATCCACGGTATCGACTATTTCTGGCTGTCCAGAATGTGGGCTGACCGGGGTATGACTCCCCCCGAGGCTGACATCATTGTCTGCCCCAAAAATGCTCAGGAAGTTTCCAATGTCCTGAAGATCGCCAACTACTACAAAATGCCCGTTACCACCTGGGGCGGCGGCGGCGGTACCCAGGGCGGCGCTCTGCCTCTGGCAGGCGGCATCGTGCTGGACACCAAGCGGATGAACGAGATCACCGAGTTCAACACCGACTCGATGTATATGGAATCCGGCACCGGCGCTATCCACACCCATCTGGAATGGTACGCCAACGAGCGCGGCTATGCTACCATGCATTACCCCAGCTCTCAGAACTGCTCTACTCTGGGCGGCTTCCTGGCACACCGCGGTATCGGCGTTGTCTCCACCAAATACGGCAAGATCGATGACATGTGCCTGAGCATGGAAGTCGTTCTGCCCAACGGCGACATCATCAACACCTCCCCCGTTCCCAAACATGCTGCAGGCCCCGACCTGAACCAGATCTTCATCGGTTCCGAGGGTACCCTGGGCGTTATCACCAAGGCACAGATGCGCATTTACGAAGAGCCCGAGTGCCGCTGGTTCCGCGCTTTCCTGTTCAAGGATCTGACCAGCGCCTTTGCCGCCGGCAAGGAACTGCTGACCAAGATCAAGCCCTCCGTTATGCGTCTGTACGACGAGGCTGAGACCGTTTCCCTGATCAAGAAGATCGTCGGCGTCGAGAAGAAGGGTGCTTTCATGAACCTGGCTCTCGAAGGCATGAAGGACATCGTTGCTGTTGAACAGAAAGTCCTGTTCGATATCTTCAACAAATACGGCGCAGAAGATCTGGGCAGCGAATACGGCGAAAAGTGGTGGAAGGAAAAGATCACCTTCTTCTATCCCGGCCATATGATGGATATCCCCCAGATGTTCGGCACCATGGACTCCATCGCCACCTACTCCAACATCGAAAAGATCTACTGGGCAATGAAGGAAGCCATCGAGACCAACTTCCCCATGGCAAGATTTATCGCTCACTTCTCTCACTGGTACGAATGGGGCGCAATGATCTACGACCGCTTCATCGTCGACAATCCTCCCCAGGATCCTCATGAAGCTCTCAGACTGCACAACAACATCTGGTACACCGGTGTCCGTGCAGCTCTGGCCAACGGCGGTGTCGTCAACGACCATCACGGCGTCGGCGTCAAACTGGGCAAGCTGATGCGCGAACAGTACGGTCCTGCCATGCAGGTCATGACCGGCATCAAGAAAGAGCTCGACCCCAACGGCATCATGAATCCCTTCAAGCTGGGACTGTAAGGAGGCGCAACAGATGTACATCAACGATCAGGATAAACACACCGTCGATAACTGCCGGTTCTGCTTTATGTGCCGGCACGTCTGCCCCGTCGGCATGGTCACCGGCAACGAGGCCAACAACGCCCGTGCCCGCGCTGAGCTGATCTCCATGGTGGCAAGAGGCTTTAACTATACCGCTGACATGGCTGAAGTGGTTTATGAGTGCGCTCTCTGCGGCGCCTGCACCACCCAGTGCTGCACCGGCTTTGATCCCCTGCCCTTCACCAAGAACGCCCGTATGGAAGCTCTGGCTGCAGATATCGCTCCCGCTTACATCAACGACCTGCTGGACAAGATCGAAGCAGAAGGCTCCGCCTACGGCCCCGTCACCGATGAGGCTCTGCTCAGCGAGATCGCTTCTCTGCCCGAAAAGGCCGAGACCCTGCTGTTCCTGGGCAACACTGCTTCCCTCGCTCCCGAAAGCGCTGTCGCTGCCATCAAACTGCTGAAAAAAGCCGGCGTCGATTTCGCTGTTATGAAGTCTGAGCCCGACTGCGGCATGGACTTTGCCGATATCGTCGGCCCCGCCGAAGAAGCAAGACAGTTTGCTGCCGCTGCTTCTGAAAAGATCAACGCCTTCGGTGCAAAGACCGTCGTCGCCCTGTCTCCCGACAGCGCCAAGATGTTCCTGCGTGAATACCGCGAATGGGGCATCGAGCTGAACGCCGACGTCCGCACCTTCCCCGCTTATGTTCTCGGTCTGATGAACGAGGGCAAACTGACCTTCACCGCCTCCGAAGAGACCGTCACCTATCAGGATCCCTTCCGTCTGGCCCGCGAGCTGCATGAGACCGAGGCTCCCAGAGCACTGATCAAGGCCTGCGCAGCTCTGAAGGATATGTACCGTCACGGCGAAGAAGCCATCAGCTGCGGCGAAGGCACCATCGGCCTTTACCGCCCCGACCTGACCGTTCTCATGGCTGCCCGCCGTATGCCCGAAGCCATCTCCACCGGTGCTTCCATGGTCATCACCGCCTGTCCCACTTCCTATAACGCTCTGAAGGCTGTCGGCACCCTGCCCGTCAAGTCTCTCGAAGTCTTCCTGTGGGAACACTGCTAAGGAGGAGAAACGATGCTTGTCAATCTTGCTGAGATCCTCGCTCTGACCAAGGATAAAAAAGCCGCTGTCCCCGCTTTCAACGTCTATAACATGGAGACTGTCATGGGCGTCATCGCCGCTGCAGAGGAGGTAAACTCCCCCGTTATCCTGCAGGGCTACAGCCGCCTGTTCGACAGCGACAACGGCTATTATCTGACCGCCATCATGCTGGCCGCTGCCAAAAAGGCGACCGTTCCCGTCTGTGTCCATCTGGACCACGGCGCAGGTCTGCCCGAGGTCATGCGTGCCCTGCACTGGGGCTGCACCGGCGTTATGCTGGACCGCTCCACCCTGCCCCTCGAAGAAAACATCGCCGCTTCCAGGGAAGCCTGTGAGCTCTGTGCCCACGCCGGCGTCCCCATGGAAGGTGAGCTGGGCCATATCGGCGCAGCAAAAGACGGTGTTTCCACCGAGCACACCAGAACCGACGAAGCTGTCCGCTTTGTCAAAGAGACCGGCGTTGCCGCACTGGCAGTTCTCATCGGCACCGCACACGGCCGCTATAAACAGGCTCCCGTTCTGAACATCGCCCGCATCAAAGAGATCTCCGAGGCCACCGGTCTTCCTCTGGTCCTCCACGGCGGCTCCGGCGTGCCCGATGATCAGATCCAGGCCTCTATCGATGCCGGCATCAAGAAGATCAACTTCGGCACCGACCTGTGCTATTCCTTCCTGGACGAAGGCTTTGCCACCTCCCGCGAGCTGGTCGGTATCGATATGTTCATGAGAGGTCCCGTTGAAGCCGTCAAGAACTTCGCACTGAGCAAGATGAAGCTGCTCCGTGCCGACACCATTCTGTAAGGAGTCTTCCATGAACAAGATCGTTGGCATCGGCGCCGTCGTCTGCGACACCCTGATGGTCACCGACGGTTTTCCTCCCGAAGATACCAAAATGCGTGCAGAGTCCACCGTCCAGTCGGGCGGCGGACCCTGTGCCACCGGACTTGTCGCCGCCGCAAAACTTGGTGAAAAGGCCGCCTTTCTGGGCGACCTGACCGATGACGCCGCAGGAGCTTTCCTGATGGCGGACTTCGGACGTTTCGGCGTCGACACCTCCCTGATCGAAGTAAAGCCCGGCTTTACCTCCTTCACTTCCTTTATTCTTCTGAACAAAAAAGCTGCCACCCGCACCTGCATCTTCGACCGCGGCACCCTGCCGGGCACTGTGCTGAACGATGCACAGAAAGAGGCCATCAAAAACGCCGAGATCCTCATGGTCGACGGCAATGACCTTGCCTGTGCGGTGGAAGCGGCGAAATTCGCCCGTGAAAACGGCGTGAAGGTGCTTTATGACGCCGGCGGATTGTATCAGGGTATCGAAGCCCTGCTGCCCTATGCGGATTATCTGATCCCTTCTGAGGAATTCTCGCTGGGTCACACCGGCTGTGCCACTGCAGAAGAAGCAGCAAAGGAACTTTACCGCCGCTACTCCCCCGAAGCCGTGGTCATCACCCAGGGCAAAAAGGGCGGTATCTTCTATGACGGCGAAAAGATCGTTTCCTATCCCGCCTTCCCTGTGGAGGCAGTGGATTCCAACGGAGCCGGCGACGTCTTCCACGGCGCTTTCGCCGCAGCCCTCTGTAAGGGCTATCCGATCGCGGAATGCTGCCGCTTCTCCAGCGCAGTTTCCGCTCTGAAATGCACCAGAGTGGGCGCCCGCGACGGCGCACCCACATTTGAACAGGTACAGAAATTCCTGAACGAACGAGCTTAAGAAAGGATGACTATCATGCTGAAAAAGACATGGGACCGTGCCTATGGCACCGAAGAGATCATCACCAAGGAAAACAGCTCTCTCGAAATGCTGGAGCTGACCATGGTAAAACTTCATCCCGGCGAGTCTGTCTCCTTCGCTGAAAAGGGCAAAGAGACCTCTCTGATCCTGCTGGGCGGCAAATGCTCTGTCAAGGGCGAGGGCTTTGACTATGAGAACATCGGCAAGCGCATGAACCCCTTTGAGGGCGCAGCTACCGCTGTTTATATTCCCCATGACACTCCCTATACCATCACCGCTGTGACCGATGTCACCATCGCTGTCTGCAAGTCTCCCTCCGAGCTGGACTGCGAGCCCGTTCTGATCAACCCCGAAGACGTCATCATCAAGCACCTGGGCAAACCCGGCTGGCAGCGTGAGGCTCATTTCGTCGTTGACGAGCGCGTGACCGCCAACCTGATCTACATCGGCGAAGCTTTCGTTGAAGGCGGCCAGTGGGCAAGCTATCCTCCCCACAAGCATGACGAAGACAACATGCCTATCGAAGGTATCCTCGAGGAGTACTACTACTACGAGTTCGACAAGGAAGCAGGCTTTGGTATTCAGAAAGTCTACTCCAAGGGCGGCGATATCGACGAGACCTATACCGTCAAGAACGGCGATGCTGTTGAGATCCCCCGCGGCTATCATCCCTTCTGCTGCGCTCCCGGCTACAACAACTACTATCTGTGGGTCATGGCCGGTGAAAACCGCGGCTTCTTCATGACCACCGAAGAAGCTCATAAGTGGCTGAACGCCTGATCACGGGATAATTTTTGTAGGGGACGGGTCTCCCGTCCCGTATTCCGAAATTCGGCTCATCCGAACATAAAAACAACGGGCGGGGA
>JAFQND010000143.1 GCA_017396055.1 Oscillospiraceae bacterium | reverse complement strand
TGGAGCAACTATCAGGACAGCCTGCTGGGTTATATCAAAGGGCAGATCGTTGACCGAGAACCCGATCTGGAAGACAGAGCAGGCCTGCTGACCGACACCATGATCCAGAATCTGGTTGCACCCTATGACGATCCGACCGATGCCGGTGCATATGCGGGCAAGGTCCTCAGCCTGTACCAGAATCTGCTGGACTATTACGACGAAGCTGTCCGCGTGACCGATCCTGTTGCTGAAAACATGGCTTACAGCATCCTGCATTTCTCCAAAGACCCCATCCGCGAACAGCAGGAACATGCTTTCCTTCTGGAGAGTTTCCTGAAGCGTCAGGCCGGTGTCATTCATCCCAACGCTATCCGTTATATGCTGTGCAAGACCTGCAAATTGCTGGAAGAATACCTTGCATATGCTAAGAGCAAGCTGCTCGACGCCAAAGGCATTCTCGGTAACTTTGAGCATGTCTTCAACGACCCTTCTGACGAGAAGATCAACACTGTTCAGGATCTTGTCAACAGTGTCTACACCCCTGTGAAAAGAGGCAGACGTACCCGTCTTGTGGTACGGGAAGAAGCACGGGATAAGCTTCGTGCTGAGTTCTCCTCCTTTGCAAAGGCCGCCGGAGACTATCGCTATTACCGCGCCGTTGAAATCGTTCTGACCGATGTAGCAGCTTATATCCGCAGTATAATCGAATCCTTCGCTGTCTTTTACGGAAGCCTTCAGAATGAGATCATCAAACTGGAGGAACGTCAGAATGTGCTGCTCACCAGCCACGAGAATGACGTGGGTTATGCCCGCCGCCTTTGCTGCTGCTCTCCCGAATGCATGGAGGTGCTCTATCGCGAAGCTCCTGTCACAGGCAGCCTTTCGGTCCTGCCCGGTGACCTGTCTGCACTGATTTATGCCAAAGTACGTGATTACTCTCTCCAGGCTGCCCAGCAGAAACTGGTTTCGACCGCTCCCAAACGCCGTACAGACGGCATTCGTTTTGAAGACTATTTCCCCGAGGAGAACACTGCCGGCGCCGCTTATTTCACCCGTATCTTCGATGAGGTGATCCTGAAGTACTGGAAGCATCTTGTCCGCAGCAAAGCCGATACTCTGATCAACATGGATATCATCTCTGCCCTGCAGAAAGAAGCCGAAATCATGAAGGGCTATGTGGATGCCGCCGACAAACGTACCTATGTCATCCAGGCCATAGAAGAGGCACAGCGTCTTGCAACACCTTTCATTGAAAAGGCCTACAGTATCGATTGCCGTCCCATCGAAGGCTGTACCTATTCCGGTGAACTGGTCAAACAGCACTACAAGGACAGCCAGATTATCTTCGATAAATATCTGAAGGGCGGCGTGCTGGGCGATATCGGTGACAGTCAGGTGGATCGCTATCAGATCATCTTCTATAAGTCGGTCTATTGCATCAAAGCCATGGAGCTGCCCAAATTCTCAGCTCCCATGCCCGCAAGAGGCAATGAACACGGCGGTGTTTATTACAGAGCCTATTTCGACTCCATCCGCCGTATCAGCTGTGATTCCAGAGAGACCCTGGTTGTTTCCCCTCACCTGAACCGCAACTGGCACCTGGTCAATGCATTGCCCGATCTTGATGAGGCGAATATGAAGCGCCAGGAACAGGATATCATGCGTGCCTTCCTGCGCAGCCTGATGTTCGGTCGTATCAGCTATCAGAAGAAGAGCCGCGTCAACGACGAATACTGTTATATCCTTCGCCTGAAAAAAGACGAGAGCTACTGGCCTGAGGAACTGCCTACCTTCAATGGTACTTCCTGTGACCGTCTGTATGAAGTATATGACGCGCTGATCGCCAATCCTCCTATTGTTGCCGCTATCAACGAAGATTTTGACCGCAGCTGTGAGCGTGAGCGCCAGAACAACATTCCGCTGGTCGACAGTCGTTTCATCACTGCCCTGCAAAGTTTCCGTCTGCCTGAGATCAAAGAGCGTTTCGGACTTGATAAGCTGACTCTCTTCGACCTGCCTTTGCTGTATAAACTTACTTCGCCCCGTCTGGAATATCAGGAAGAGTGTGCCGTTCTGATGCTGGAGACCTTCCTTGATGAGCTCTGCGATTGTATTGGCGATCACGCCGAAACGGCCGATGTACCTCAGCTGTTCACTGCCATCCTGCAGGATCAGTTGGAGAACTTCTTTGCACATCTGGATCTTCTGGCCGAAAAGCAGCGCGGTCTGAAGGACGATTCACTGCTGCGTTACTACAAACAGATCGTTGGTGAAAAGCTGGAGTCTCTTGACCGCTATGCAGAAGCCAACAGATTCAGCGCCATCTTCTCTGAGAAGGAGATCATCTGATCCGGAGGTTCAATTATGTTTACAGTTATCATGCCCGACAGCCGTCTGATGGAACGGTTCAGTGAATACCAACCGCTTATGGAGAACTTTTTCCGTCGCGGCGATCTGGCGCTCTGCCCCTGGACCGTGGGGGAGAGCGGTTACCCCGAACTGCCCGATCTGGATGAAATCGTTCCCGCTTCCGGTAGCTGGCGGACATTGATTCTGACCGATTCCGCTGTACCGTCGAAACAGAATCCCTTTGATTTCTCATCTGAGAAAGATCCCCCCGCAATGCCGCTGCCTGTTTTGACCAGAAAACTTTGCGGACCGCTGCGTGATAAGGGGTCGTGCAATGAAGTATTCGACAGCGGTAAAAACCGTCCGGTTGAATTGATCTTGCTCTCCACCCGCTATCGCAGAGTTTCTGCCGCAGAAAATGCTGGCAGAAACATTCCCGCCGGTCCACCTTCCGAATTCTGGAAGACCTGTGGTTATGCCTGGCAGAGTCGTTTCCTCGTTTTTGATGTTCATTGGGACAAAGAAAGAATCCCCGACAAAGACCTCTTTTGTTTCTGGATGGCCGCATTGACCATTTCACTCAGTGAGATCAGCTCCGGTGCGCTGCAGGCGTTTTCTCTCTATCAGCTTCAGCTGCAGACCGATGAGAAGGCCCTTGCCCAGACCATGGCAGCCAAGTGCGCAGAATTTCTTTCCGTGCGTGACGCTTTGCTGATGCGCCGTCAGAAACACCGCCGCCTTTACCCGAAAGAATTGCCTGTGCTGGAAATGCCTGTTCCTGTGATCCAGGATGTCAGTGATGCCTCCGGCCTTACCGCGGAACTTGCCGTAAGCCTTTTTACGGACGGAGATGTAAACGAGACAGAAGAGTGGAACTCTGCATCCGGGGCAGCAATTGCCGCCGCTGAGCGGATCAGTCGTCCGCCCCGCCGCCGGGTAGAGGATGCCGCTCTTCGCGCAAGAGAACTGGGAAAAGGGGAGGACCTGATCGTTTCCTGTCTGAGTCCCCGTCAGCGGGAAGACCTGCTGGAAGAAACTCTTCGTCATGAATCCGACATGATCTGCCGCTGTGCGCCCGACAGTGCCGTGTCCCATCAGCTGGAAGCGATGAAAAAGTCTGACACTGAAGTGCGAAAAGAACTGCGCTGCCGCGTTAGAAAATCAGACGCAGAGATCGCCATCGCTGCTGCAGCAGGCCTGTTTCTGCTGGGCATGATTCCCTGGCTCATCCATAGTATTCTGAACAGCCTTTCACTGGTGACAGCGCTGTCTTTTGCCGGTATCGGTACACTGATCCTTTTGTCTGTAGGCTGGTTTGGCCTGCGGCGTCTCCGTCGGCCGCTCAAAGAAAAAGTTGCCGCTTTCAATCTGAAATCCGCTGCTCTTCTCGACGCCGCCGAACGACGCAATGCACAGATCTCTGAATCGCTTACCGCTGCCTGTGCGGCTCTTCGCGGTTGGCAGGTACTGGACCGTCTGGAACAGATAGAGCGGGAAGAGGAACGTACATTGATGCAGTGTGACCGCCATCTTCAGGCACTGGAGCACGCATATGGCCGTTTTTCCGGGTGGGCCGCTCTGTTCGGACATCGGGTCCGCGATCTGATGGAACCGGCAGGTTATGTGTCTTTCGATCCGGAAGTACTGCCCGGCATAAATCCTCTTTACCGCCTGCAGCCGGATGGCAGTCCTGTTTCTGTTCGGGATGGCGATTCTTTCCGTGCACCCTATAAGTTTATTTCCGGTTTCAGATTTCACCGGGAGGAGGTCGTTGATGAATGAAACTGTCGGGTCTGATTCTGCTGGTGCTGCTTGCGGCACTGGCAGGATTGTGTGTTTTGCCGAAGACGGCTGATTTGCCCCGTCCCGCAAGAGGACGGCAGTATTTCATGCCTGCTGCAGCACTTTTGTACGGCATTTTCGCACTGGTATCGATGGATGGACTGGCTTCGCTGGTCGTGGAGGCGTTCGTCCTTGTGGCCCGCCGTTTCCCTCTTTTACAGCATTTTCCCCTGACTTCGGGACTCTCACTGATCTGTGCACTGCTGCTGCTTTTGGGATATCTTCCGTTTAAGTTTGCAGTCATTCGCATGTTCTCCGGACTATTCAGACGCATCCGTTCTCTTTACGACGAGATCGCCGGCCGTTTCTATGAAGAAAACGAGGATTACGAAGGCGAATTTCTGAAGGAACGCTGGAGCCAGCTGAGAACCCTCTTCGGATGGCTCTTTACAGGTTCGGTGATCGTTTCTGTGGCGATGATCGGTATTTCCTGTGCCATCGTTTTTCTCTCTGCTTACCGTTATCCCGTTCTATCCGGTTTTAGCGGTCATCGTATTAGGCGAGATCAACAGTTTCCTTTCCGGTATGACTCTTCCCGAATATGAAGAAGAGATTCTCGGTATGGGGGAAAATGCCAGAAGAAACGGTGTTTTCTCTCGTCTGCGCCGTATTTATCGGGAACTTTTCGGAGATCATCTGCTCTGTGATCTTACCTGTGAAAACAGTGCAGATAGTGAGAATACCTCTGATCTGATCAAAGAACTCTCCGAGAGCGGTAATGCGGAGACGGAAGCTCTCGGCAGATATTTCAGACAGCTTTTTGACGCAGGAATTCCTCTTGACAAAGAACGTATGCTTTCTTCCCGTGACCTGCTCGATGGCCGCAGTACTCTTTATGCCGATCCTTTCTATAAAGATCTGACGCCTTATCTCACTTTTGTCTTTTGCCGTACTCTGGTACGCGGCGGTAAGATCCTGATCCTGGCCGGCCGCTCTGAGACCGCCGCCGAAGCAGAAGAGTGGCTGCGTCAGACTCTTGCCGAAGCGGGAGCGCCTACTCTTTGGAAGACAGGTCCTCTTTCCGATGATGAAGATCTGGATGCTGCGGTGCTCTCATCGGCCGAACTTTATGACCGCGATCTTTTCCGCCGCTGCAGCTCATTCCTTGACCGGGTCCGCTTTGTTCTGCTGATCGAGCCCTCCCGTATTATGTCTACCGGTCAGATCGGTCTCAAACTGCTGCTTTCCTGCTGCGGTGGGGGACGCCCTTTGACCTATGCGGCCTGCGATCGTAATCAGGACGGCCTTCTGGATGCGCTGTCCCATCTGCTGGAAACAAGCCTTACCGAAGTTATCTCCACCGAAAGCCCTGCCGCCAGTGTTACGACCATGTTCTGGAAAACCGACACCGGAATGCATCATCGCATTTTAGGAGGAGTAGCCCGCTGTCTAGGCACAGGTACCGAGCTGGCCGCTGTCGCTTTGAAAAACCAGGTGGAGCAGGTCGACTGGTTCGGCAGCCGCAAAGTTCCTCTGCTGGATATCCGCTGGCTTGTCGGTCAGTACAATCGCCCTATCTGTGAATATGCCGACATTCCGCCTTCCCGCCATTGGCTGGATCACTCGATCCGCTATCATACAGACCTTTGGGGACAGCTGCGGAAAAAGCGGATTTTTGCGGTGGCCGAAGATGAATTTGACAATCTCTTTGAGACCGCCAGACAGTATGCGACCCGTGCAGATGAACAGGCTTTTCTGCACGTTCTTTCGGGACGTTATCTGCTGCGGGATTATATGTGTGCCAACACCGAGATGCTGGGTGCCGACCCTAAAGCGATTCCCGCCGTCACAGCCGATTATGCTGCCACTTCCCGTAATATCGCCGTACGTATTCTGATGCTTCTGGCAGAGGGCTTTGTCCGTGAGAGCAGGATCCTGCGCGAGCTGGGTGAAGAGGGCGGCGAGGGTACGGTATATGAACGTATTGTCCGTCTGCTTTCCCGTTACTTTCCCCTTGACAAATATCCCGGTTCCGTGCAATATGAAGAGAGAGACGAGATCGACGGTGACGGTATTCCGTACTACTGTATCGGCAATCCCGATTTCCTCAGAGAAGTAGCCTCTGCCTTCCGTCCGGCACGCTGGTATTCTGAGCGGGAAGGGGAAGAGCCTCTGGACAGCCGTCTTTTGGGACATGTCTGGCAGACCTGCCTGCCCGGCCAGTTTTGTACTTTCGCCGGAAAATACTACGAGATCCTCTCTGTCAGCCGCGAACGGGGCGTATTGGTGCGCCGCGCCGCTGACCACTTTACC
>JAFQND010000015.1 GCA_017396055.1 Oscillospiraceae bacterium | reverse complement strand
GATCTCTTCCAGCAGGTCTTCCATTGTGACCAGACCGGCGGTGTCGCCGTATTCGTCGACAACCAGTGCCATATGGATCTTCTTTTTCTGCATGTCCTTGAACAACTGGTCGATATAGATGGTTTCGGGCACGCAGTAAGCCGGGCGGAGCAGTTCCTTCAGAGGTTTGGGATCAGGTCTGTCGCGGTCCAGCAGGAAGACGCGGGCATTCAGGGTGCCGATCACATGGTGGATATCCTTGTCATAGACCGGGAAGCGGGAAATGCCGCTTTCGCGGATGATTTCGCGCACTTCGTCATCGGTGGATTTGAGCGGGATGCCGACGATATCAGACTCGTGAATCATGACTTCGCGGACAGAGGTATCGCCGAAAGCGAATACGTTTTCGATCCATTCCTGTTCACTCTCGTCGATGGTGCCCTTTTCACCGCCCAGTTCGACCATCATGCGGATCTCTTCTTCTGTGGCGGTCTCTTCTTCAGCTTCTGCTTTCAGTCCGAGCAGTCTGAGCAATCCGTTGGTAGATGCACTCAGCAGCCAGATGACAGGCTTCATGACGGTAGCGATGGATGAGACGACCGGACAGGCAATACGGGCGAACTGCAGAGATTTCTGCATGGCGATACGTTTGGGAACCAGCTCGCCGAAGACCAGAGTGAAGAAGGAGAGGATCAGTGTGATCAGGATGACAGCGATGGTGTCCAGGGTGGTGATCGGCAGAGCGCGGAAGCCCAGACCGTCATAGACCCAATCGACCAGATAGCCGGAGAAGTTATCGGCAGCAAATGCGGATCCCAGGAAGCCGGCGAGGGTTATACCGACCTGAATGGTCGACAGGAAGCCGGAAGGTTCCTCTACCAATTTCAGAAGTTTGGGTGCCGCTTTGTCGCCCTCTTCTTCCATTTTGCGAAGTTTGGAAGGGTTCAGAGAAAGCAGTGCGATCTCGGTGCCTGCAAAGAAAGCATTCAGAAGAATCAGACAGATCTGCAGCATGATCTGCCAAAAGATGGTACTCAAAACAGTTCCTCCTTATAATGTAAAACGGTGTACGATACAGACAAAGCAGCGATTTATAACCGCAGATATGTCAGAAAGCGCAAAAAAACACAGCCTGCCGGAAATTTGCCCGGTAAGCTATGTCTGTGTATCGGAATATGTTCGTTAAGATTGGCAGCAGGGTCGCTGTCGTCCATGATAAACAGATGTCCTTTCTCCGAAAGTGGATTATTATACGTTATTATATCATGTCTGTAAAAAAAGAGCAAAGGGATTTTTGACGGTTTCTGACCGGATTTTGCCCGGAAAAACGGGGAAAAGTCACTGCAGTTGATAAGACTTCTCTTATCTCGCCTTTTCACGGCCTTTTGCGGTATTTATACCAATAAAAAAGCTGCCCGTTTCCGGACAGCTTTTTTGCGTTATTCGTACAGTTCCACTTCGATGACAGTGTCGATGGGATCGGGCAGTTTGGGCGATGCACCAAAGGTAACAAAAGCGATATCGGGATAGTTTCCGGTGATCCAGTTGTTCTGGATCTCCATCTCAGAACCGTCCTGAAGCAGGCGGACCTTCTTGATCTTTGCACGGTCGATGCCGGTCAGGGGAACATAGCCGATCAGCGGCTCGGTCACATGGTAGTAAACAAAGTTGCCCTTACGGGTAATGCGGCCATAGTCGGGTTTGGGAATGCCGGAAAGACCGCAGCCGTAAATGGATTTCGAGTTCTTCTTCATCCAGCGGCCGATACCGGCAAGGATCTCCAGCGACTCTTCGGGAATATTGCCGCGGGCATCGGGACCGACGTTCAGCAGCAGGTTGCCGCCCTTGCCGACACACTCGACCAGCTTTTTGATCATCATGTCGGCAGACTTGAAGTGCTTGTCGGTGGAGCAGTAGCCCCAGTTGTTGTTCATGGTGATGCAGGCTTCCCAGACGACGGGGTTGCCGTTGACATCGCGGATGCCATCGGGAGGAATGATCTGTTCGGGGCTGACAAAGTCGCCGGAATACTCGGTGGGATTGCCGGAAACAAGGCTGCCGAAGCCTTCGCCGCTGACTTCCAGGCGGTTGTCCATCAGCACATGGGGCTGATAGCTGCGGATCATCCGGACAAGGTCGGTGGCACGCCATTTCTCACCGGTCATGTCGTCATAAGAGAAGTCGAACCAGAACAGATCGATCTTGCCGTAATTGGTGCAGAGCTCTTTGATCTGACCGTGCATATACTCGAGATAGTTGTCGAAATTGCGGCCGGCTTCCAGATCTTTATAGGCTTCGTTGTCGCGCATGGGGTGCTGACGGTCGCCGTAATGGGGGAAATCGGGATGGTGCCAGTCGATGACCGAATAGTAAAGACCGACCTTCAGACCCTCGGCGCGGAAGGCGTCCAGATATTCTCTTACCAGGTCACGCTTGCAGGGGGTGTTGGTGGATTTGTAATCGGTCAGTGCACTGTCGAACAGGCAGAAGCCGTCGTGGTGTTTTGCGGTCAGAACGGCATATTTCATGCCGGCTTCCTTTGCGGCCTTTGCCCAGGCCTTGGGGTCAAAGTCAACAGGATCGAACTCGTCAAAGAAGGGCTGGTAATCCTCAATGGAGATCTTCTCAAACGAACGGACCCATTCGCCTCTTGCGGGGATCGCATAAAGACCCCAGTGGATGAACATACCGAAGCGATCGTTGACGAACCATTCTACTTTTTTGCGGTAAGCTTCCCAATCAAACATAGTCAGGCTCCTTTCGAATATACCAATAGTATAATTATGTCAGATTATAACGAAAATCCGGGTTTTAATCAGTCTCTTGTGACGTTGCGGATCCATTTATCGCCGCGCAGACGCAGGAAGGCGATGATCCACTTGAAGCTCTGGTCGACACGGGTGAAGAAGTATACCCATGCCAGCGGCAGTTTGAAGACAAAGCCTGCCAGGAATGTCAGAGGCAGCACGACCAGCCAGCCGCAGATGATGTCGACTTTGGCAACAAATCTGCCGTCGCCGGAGCCGCGGTTGATGCCCACGAAGCAGGAGGCGTGATAGCAGGTACCCATGTGGGTAAAGCCGCCGATGACCAGCATAGTGGTAGCCAGTGCCTTGGTCTCTGCAGAGACATTGTACAGCATGGGGGGGAAGGGAGAGATGGCAATGACCAGCAGACCGGCGCAGACACCCATGATGGCAAACATGATCTGGATGGTGTTGGAGTACTGACGGGTCTTGTCATATTCCTTAGCACCGACAGTCTTGCCGATAACGACCATTGCACCCTGTGCCAGACCGTTGGTAAAGATCATAGCCAGCGAAAGGACAACGTCGGCGATGGCG
>JAFQND010000142.1 GCA_017396055.1 Oscillospiraceae bacterium | reverse complement strand
CCGAAGGCCTGTCAGATCCCCTGTATCAAGAGAAATGTGGGCGGCGTCATGAACGCTCTGTCCGCTGCAGACCTGGCGCTGGCCGGTGTGCGCAGCTATATTCCCTTCGACGACTGTGTCGATGCCATGAACCGGGTCGGCAACCAGATGCCCGCCGCTCTCAGAGAGACGGCCATGGGCGGCCTTGCCACCACCGTCACCGGAAAAGAGATGATGGAGCGGGTGTTTGGCGTAAAATAAGCCGTGTTTCTGCAGGCGGAGAGCGGTTCTCCGCCTGTGAAAATATTTTTGAAAAAACTGTTGACAATCACATTGCAATGTGATATATTATATCAGGTAACAATAAAGCAGAACGCCGTTCTCACCCTTCGCTTTCGTGTTAGATGGGTCAATACTGATAAAGAACAGAGGGAGACCTCTGCTTTTGGTATGAGTGCGGGCGATTTGCGTTCGCGCTTTTTTGTTTTGTATGCACATGGGCGGCGAAAGCCGCACCGTTACAGGCTTTGATGGAGGTGTTTTACCATTAGCAAAAAAGAGATGCTGATCAATGAGGAGATCCGTGAAAAAGAGGTTCGAGTCATTGATGTTGACGGAACCCAGCTGGGCATCATGCCCACCAAACAGGCACTGGCCCTGGCAGTAGAAAAGGGTTTGGATCTTGTTGACATTGCTCCCCAGGCTACTCCCAATGTTTGCCGTATCATGGATTTCGGCAAGTACCGTTACGAGCAGGCCAAGCGTGAGAAAGAAGCAAGAAAGAACCAGAAGGTCGTGGAGATCAAGGAAGTCCGGATGTCCATGAACATCGACACCCATGACTTTGAAACCAAAGTCAGCCAGGCGGTCAAATTCCTGCGCGGCGGTGATAAAGTCAAGGTCTCTGTTCGTTTCCGCGGCAGAGAGATGGCTCATACCGATCTGGGCAAAGCTCTTCTCGATCGCTTCCGCGATGCATGCCTCGAAGTCGGCGTGGTCGACAAACCCGCCAAAATGGAAGGCAGAAGCATGGCAATGTTCATTTCCCCCAAGCCTGTAAAGTAAACGCCGGATAAGACCGGTTCAAAAAGGTTTTTCCAAAAACCACAAGGAGGATTACCGATATGCCGAAGATCAAGACTCACAGCGCTTCCAAGAAACGTTTTTCCCTGACCGCCACCGGTAAGGTAAAATGCGCTCACATGAACAAGCGTCACATCCTGACCAAGAAGTCTGCCAAGCGGAAACGTCAGCTGCGTGCCATCGCTTACGCCGACACCACCACCATGGCTACCGTAAAGACCATGATCCCCTACAAATAATTTCCACGTTTGACTGATATCGGAGGTAAAAGAATATGGCTCGTATTAAGGGCGCTCTGGCGACTCGTAAAAGAAGAAACAAGATCCTCAAGCTGGCCAAGGGCTACTGGGGCGGCAAGAGCAAGCTGTTCAAGACTGCTAAGGAAGCTGTCTGGAAGTCCGGTCAGTATGCTTATGTTGGCCGTAAGCTGAAAAAGCGCGACTTCAGAAGACTCTGGATCACCAGAATCTCTGCCGGCTGCAAGATGAACGGCATCAACTACTCTCAGTTCATGAACGGTCTGAAGAAAGCTGGCATCACCCTCAACAGAAAGATGCTGTCTGAGATCGCTATCCATGACGCTGCAGGCTTTACCGCTCTGGTTGAGAAGGCTAAGGCTGCTCTGTAATTGAACAAGCTTAATTACGCCCGGGTCATTTTGACTCAGGGCGTTTGCTTGTTTAATGGGAGAGTATAAGTGTATTTCAAAGAAATACAAAATTTAAAAAACGGAGGCTGTACGATGGAAAAGATCACTTCAAAAGACAATCCAAAGATTCGGGAATATATCAAACTCGGCAGCTCCCGTAAGCACAGACAGGAGAAAAACGCCTTTGTCATCGAGGGCGGAAAACTGCTGGAAGAGGCGCTTCGCTCGGGCGTTGAGGTGTTTTCGGTCTATGTGACCGACCGCTGGCTGGAGGGAGAATGGGCCCGGCTTCTGGAAGGACTGGAAGGGAAAATTTTCTGGATCTCCGATGTGGTTGAACAAAAGATCCGTCAGTCCCAGACCCCCCAGGGAGTCTATGCCGTCTGCCGGATGCTTGACAATCCCGTCAACCCTGCTACAATGGATGTGAACGGCACCCTGCTGGGTCTGTGGAACCTGCAGGACCCGGGAAATGTGGGTACCATGATCCGCGCGGCAGATGCCATGGGCGTGGATGGTGTGGTGCTCAGCCGGGATTGCTGTGACCTGTATAATCTCAAGACGCTCCGCGCCGCCATGGGCTCGCTTTTCCGCATGCCCCTTCTGGTGACGGATATGGCGGAGTTTCTGGAGCAGTACCGGGGTGAAGTGACCGGTTTTGCAGCCGTTGTCACCGGCGGAGAGGATCTGACCGGCGTGACCTTCCCCGGAAAATCGATGATCGTCATCGGCAACGAGGGCAACGGCCTTTCGGCTGAACAGGCAGCTGCCTGTGACCGTAAGGTGACTATCCCCATGCGGGGAAATGCCGAATCTCTCAATGCTGCCATGGCCGCGACCATCCTTTTGTGGGAGATGGCCGGCAAACGAAAATAAGAGAGGATGACCGTTTTGAAAAGGATCGAATCTTTCTGTGTCAATCATGATAAACTGAAAAAGGGTCTGTATCTGTCCCGTGTGGACGGAGACTGTGTGACCTATGATCTGCGGATGGCTGTGCCCAACAGCGGCGTCTATCTGGAAAACGACGGCATCCATACTTTTGAGCATCTTTTTGCCACTTATGCCCGCAACTCTTCCTACAGTGACAGGGTGGTCTATGTGGGACCCATGGGCTGCCGCACCGGTTTTTACTTCATCGTGCGCGATTCTGTTTCGAAGGAGGAGGTCATCGCTTTGCTGCAGGAGACCTGTGCCTTTATCGCTGCATACGATGATGTGATCCCCGGCACCACCGCCGTCGAATGCGGCAATTATCTCGAGCACGATCTGGGCAAAGCCCGTGCCTATGCTGCCGATATGGCTGAGGTATTGAAGGACTGGACTCCGGACAAAATGGTCTATGAGCAGTGATGGAGGAGAAGAAGATCCTCGACCTTGAAGAGATGTTCCGGCTGCAGGAAGAACTGCAGGCCCGTCATCCCGAATGGGGCGGACTGCCGCCCGAACGTGCCCGCAATCAGCTTCTGTGGACTTTCGAGGAGATGGGCGAGATCGTGGCCATCTTCAAGAAAAAATCTCTGGAAGAGATGCTGGAAAAGGGAAGCGTCCGCGACTGTTTTCTGAAAGAAGTTTGTGATGTATTCATGTATCTGAGCGATATGCTTCTGTGCATGGGCGTCACGCCGGAGGAACTGACCGAGACCTACCGCGGCAAGTTCCGCTATAACATGCAGAGGGATTGGGTGAAGCAGAATGCAGCCCTTTATACTTCCGCAGAAGAAGAGGAAACCGACGAATGAGGTGATCCCATGGACAATCGATTGGTTTACTGGGTCTGGCTGACCCTCTGTTTTCCTGCCGGCAGCCGGAAGATGAAAAAGCTTCTGGATGAGGCCGACCCGCAGGGGATCTATGAGGACCGCGATGAACTGCAGTTCAGCTTTCTGAACGAGCAGGAGCTCCGCCGGATGCAGACCATCTCGCTCGGCTCTGCCGAAAAGGTGCTGGATGACTGCCGCAGGCTGGGCGTCCGTATCGTGACCATGGAAGACGAACTCTATCCCGAACGGTTCCGGGAACTGGATGATCCGCCTCCCGTACTGTATGTACAGGGTGATCTTTCGGACCTGAACGACCGGCTGACCATCGGCATTGTCGGCACAAGAGACATCACCGATTACTATAAGCGCTGTACCGGAAACATCAGTTTTCAGCTGGCAAGAGCCGGCGCCGTGATCATCAGCGGCTGTGCTGTGGGATGTGACGAATACGGCCATCGCGGCGCCATCCGCGCCGGAGGCAGAACGGTCGGTGTACTGGCATGCGGCTTTGGCATCAACTACCCCAGAGAAACCGAGGCTGTCCGGATCCAGATGGTGGAAACCGGAGGTGCGCTGATCAGTGAGCTGCCGCCCTATACCCACCATGACCGCAACTATTTCCGTGTCCGCAACCGGCTGATCGCCGCTCTTTCCGAAGGTGTGCTGGTGACACAGGTTCCTACCCGCAGCGGTGCGATCCTTACGGCAGATCATGCCATCAATCAGGGCAAAGAACTGTTCTGTCTGCCGCCGGCCGATATCTTCTCCACCGAATGTATGGGTGCCGCGACCCTGATCCGCGACGGAGCCCAGGTGGTCTTTTCCGCCAGGGATATTCTGGAGGTTTATCTGGACCGTTTCGGCCCCGAAATGGATACCGGAAGGATCCCGACGGAGGATATGATCGCTGCCGTCGGCATGCGTGCGGCTTCGACTCCTGCTCCCAAGGCGGAGAAAGAGCCTGCACCTGCGGAAACACCCGCCCGCAAAGAGCCTGCACCGCTGCCGGATACACTGACCGGGCTGCAGAAAAAGATTCTTGTCCGGCTGGAACAGGGTCCTGCCCATGTGGCAGATCTTCTGGAAGAGGCAGATGTCCCGTCCTGGGAGCTGCTGGCGCAGATGACCGAGCTGGAGCTGATGGGACTGGTACGCGCCCTGTCCGGTCAGCAATATGAACGCATGTGAAACCGATGAACCGGAAGCGGGGAGTTTCTCCCCGCCCGGATACCCTCTCAGACGCGGAGGAGAAAGCGCCTGTCGTTTTTTGCTCCGTGTCCGAGAATACAGCCGGAAAAAGACCGGCAAATTCACGCGAAAGGAAATCACACATGAGAAATCTCGTGATCGTGGAATCGCCCGCAAAGGCGAAGACCATCAAAAAATATCTGGGAAAGAACTATGAGGTCATGGCTTCGATGGGTCATGTCCGCGACCTGCCCAAGAGCAGCCTCGGCGTCGATGTCGAGAATCAGTTCGAGCCCAAATACCTGAACATCCGCCGTCAGTCGGATACCATCAAGGCGCTGAGAGAAGCCGCCAAGAAATGCGACCGCGTTTTTCTGGCGACCGACCCGGACCGCGAGGGCGAAGCTATCTCGTGGCATCTGGCCCATATCCTTCAGCTGGATGTGAGCGATAAAAACCGCGTCACCTTCAACGAGATCACCAAATCCGGTGTCAAGGAAGGCATGGCTCATCCCCGTCAGATCGATATGGATCTGGTCAATGCCCAGCAGGCGCGCCGTATCCTCGACCGTATCGTCGGCTATAAACTTTCTCCCTTCCTGTGGAAGAAGGTCCGTCCCGGTCTGAGCGCCGGCCGCGTACAGTCGGTGACTGTGCGGATGATTGTCGACCGCGAAGAGGAGATCCGTGCCTTTGTCCCCGAGGAATACTGGAGCATTGAAGCAAAGCTCAGCCCCAAAGGCGTCCGCAAGACCTTTGTCGCCAAGTTCTATGGCTGTGACGGCAAAAAGATGGATCTGACCACCAAAGAGGAGACCGATGCAGTTCTGGCCGGTCTGGAAGGTGCTGAATTCACCGTCGGCAAGATCAAAAAAGGCGTCCGCAAAAAATCTCCCGCCCCTCCTTTCACCACCTCTACCCTGCAGCAGGAAGCTTCCCGTAAGCTGAACTTCCAGTCCCGCCGGACCATGAAAGCGGCACAGGAACTGTATGAGGGCGTTGAGATCCCGAAGCTGGGAGCTGTCGGTCTGATCACCTATATGCGTACCGACTCGCTGCGTATCTCCGACGAGGCAAGAGCGGCAGCTTCTGCCTATATCGCCGGCACATACGGTGAAAAATATCTTCCCGCCTCTCCCCGTATCTATAAAACCAAGGGCAGCGCACAGGATGCTCACGAAGCTATCCGTCCCACCATGCCTGAGCTTTCGCCCGACAAAGTCAATTCCAGCCTGACCGCCGACCAGTATAAGCTTTACAAGCTGATCTGGGAGCGTTTTATCGCCAGCCAGATGGCAAACGCCGAGTACGATACGGTCGCTGCCGACATCACCGCCAACCGCTATCTGTTCAAGGCAAGCGGCTTTACCGTTCGGTTTGATGGCTTTACCACCCTTTACGAAGAGGGAAAAGATGATGCCGAGGAAAAGGAGGGTGCACTGCCTCCTCTGGAGGAAGGCGATCCTCTGAAGGTAAACTCCCTGCAGGGCAGCCAGCACTTCACCCAGCCGCCCGCACGCTTTACCGAAGCTTCGCTGATCAAGATGTTGGAGGAAAACGGCATCGGCCGTCCCTCCACCTATTCGCCTACCATCACCACCATCCTTGACCGCCACTATATCGAGCGGGAGGGCAAACAGCTGAAACCCACCTCGTTGGGCGAAGTGACCAACAGCCTGATGAAAGAGCATTTCGCCTCTGTCGTTGACGCAGCCTTCACTGCCCGCATGGAGGGCGACCTCGACCTTGTGGGCGAGGGACGCAAATACTGGGTCAAGACGCTGGAAGAGTTCTATGGCGACTTTGCCACCACCCTCGAAAAGGCCGAGGAAGAGATGAAGGACATCAAGATGAAAGTCCCGGATGAAGAGACCGACATCGTCTGTGAGAAATGCGGCCGCAATATGGTCATCAAGCTTGGCCGTTACGGCAAATTCCTTGCCTGTCCCGGATTCCCCGAGTGCCGCAACACCAAGCGCATCGCTGTGGAAGCACCCGGTGTCTGCCCCAAATGCGGCGGCAAGATCCTTGAAAAGAAATCCAAAAAAGGCAAGAAATTCTTTGGCTGTGAGCACAACCCCGGCTGTGATTTCATGAGCTGGGATACCCCCATCGCCGAAAACTGCCCCGCCTGCGGCAAGGCTCTTCTGAAGAAGTTCGGCCGCGGTGCCAAGATCTACTGCTCGGCCGGCTGCGGCTATGAGCGCCCCGTCGACAAAAAGAGCGGAGGAGCCGAAGAATGAGAGAGATCACCGTCATCGGCGGCGGTCTCGCCGGCTGTGAAGCTGCCAATATTCTGACAAAATACGGTTTTCCGGTGGTGCTTTACGAGCAGAAACCGAAGAAATACTCCGCTGCCCATAAA
The DNA here is from genome assembly GCA_017396055.1 of Oscillospiraceae bacterium. Lineage (GTDB taxonomy): Bacteria > Bacillota > Clostridia > Oscillospirales > Ruminococcaceae > Faecivivens. Next base: position 215 of record JAFQND010000142.1, on the reverse strand, counting down.
TATGAGGGTCTGGCCGAGCTGGTCTGTTCCAACTCACTGAAGGCGGCAAGACTCGATTCCGCTTCCGGCATGCTCAAAGAAGAGATGCGGCTTCTGGGCTCGCTGATCATCCCCTGCGCCGAAGAAACTGCCGTTGCGGCAGGCGGCGCGCTGGCAGTGGACCGCTATAAATTCTCCGACCTGGTCACCGAAAAGATCAGATCCAACCCCATGAT
>JAFQND010000141.1 GCA_017396055.1 Oscillospiraceae bacterium | reverse complement strand
GTATATATTTCTGCTCTCGCCGAGATGGAAGCCATGATGGGTGACGATGAAAAACTGATCGGTGATGTCTGTTCCACCGCCGAACAGCTGAAGCCCCGGTTCATTACCCTTTGCGGTACGCCTATCCCGATGATGATGGGTACCGATTTTTCCGGTCTGGCCCGCCTGATCGAGCGCCGCACCGGTATTCCCGCCATCGGTATCGCCACCAACGGCACCCATTCCTATCTGCCCGGTGTTTCTGCCGCGCTGGAAGAGGCCGCAAAGCGGTTCTGTCCCGACGAAGCCGCTCCCGCGCCCATGGGCGAACATCCGGTCATCAATCTGCTTGGTGTAACACCGCTGGACTTCTCTGTTACCGGCACAGTGGAAGCGCTCCGTTCGCTTTTAGAGAAAAAGGGCTATCACGTCCGCTCCTGCTGGGCAATGGGCGACAGTTTTGAAGACCTGATGGCTGCCGGCGAAGCCCATGTGAATCTTGTTGTTTCTTCGGCCGGATTGGGGCTGGCTGAGTTCTTCCGTCAGAAATACGGTACCCCCTATGTGACCGGTCTGCCTGTCGGCAGTGATGACGCAGTCTTCCGTGCCCTTGATGAAGCCGCACGCACCGGCGAAAATCTCTCTCCCCTGAAAGAACGTCTGCCCGCAGACGAAAGCTGTGCACTGATCATCGGTGAGAGCGTCTGGGCCGCCTCCATGCGCAGGGCCTATGAAGAAGTCACCGGCGAACCCGCGCGGATCATCTGTCCGCTGGAATATGATGCAGATCTGCTGGGCGAAGCGGATATCAACACCGATGACGAAACCCTGATCGCCGAAGCTATGAAAAAAGCAAAGCTCACCATCGCGGACCCGATGTATCTGGGGGCCGCACCGGGAGTCCCCTTTATCCGCTTCCCCCATGAAGGCTATTCCGGCCGTATCTGGAGAAAAGAGATCCCCGTCTTTGTCGGCGAAAATCTGATCCGCTGGCTGAAAGAACGACTTTGATAAACCGAAAGGAAGTTTCCCATGAAAAAATTTCTTGCCATCCTCCTCAGCTGCACGATGACGCTGACCTTCCTCGCCGGCTGCAGCAGCAGTGAAAAATCCCCTGCGGCTTCGCCCGAGACCGCCACTGTCACCGTCATCGACCACGCCGACCGCGAAGTTACCCTGGAAGCCAATCCCGATCGGGTCGTCGTCTGTGATATTCTGCCGATGGCATCGGTATTGACGGTCTTTCTCGGTTCCGCCGAAAAGCTGGTAGGCATCAATCCCGCCTGTATGAGTGCCGCAAAGAACGGTCTTCTGGGCGAGATCTTCCCCGAGATCCTGGAAGCCGACACCTCCTTTATGGAAGGCGGCAATGTCAACGTGGAAAAACTGCTGACGCTGGATCCTGATGTGGTCTTTACTCTGGCAGGAAACTCTGCGCTGATTGGTGCGCTGGAAAATGCCGGCATCACCGTCGTGGGCATCTCCCCCAGCAAGTTCAAATATGACATCCTTGAGACCTATGACCAGTGGATTGATGTGCTGAGCCAGATCTTCCCCGACAATTCCAAGAGCGAAGAGATCTCTGCCTACAGCAAAGAGGTCTATGAAAAGGTCCAGGCTGTCACCGCCGGCATCCCCGAGGAGGAGCGCAAGGATATCCTCTTCCTTTATCAGTACGACGACACCCAGATGGTCACCTCCGGCAAGAATTTCTTCGGACAGTTCTGGGCAGAAGCCGTAGGCGGTCGTAATGCTGCCGAAGAGGTGCAGAGCGACAATTCCAACGCCATCATCACCATGGAGCAGGTCTATGAATGGGACCCCGACGTGATCTTTATCACCAACTTCACCCCCACCCAGCCCGATGACCTTTACAACAACGCTGTCAGCAGCGACGACTGGAGCAGCGTGACCGCCGTCAAAGAGGGAAATGTCTATAAGATGCCCCTCGGCTCTTACCGCAGCTATACTCCCGGTGCCGATACGCCCGTTACCTTCCTCTGGATGGCACAGAAAGTCTATCCCGAGCTGTTTGCAGACATCGACATTGCCGCCGAAGTACGTGACTATTACAAAGAGCTGTACGGCGTTTCGCTGACCGATGAACAGATCGACCGGATGTACAATCCCTCCTCCGCTGCAGCAGAAGGTGACTACAGATAAACATGAACAGAAAAAATTCACCCTGGATCATCGGTATTCCGGTGGTCGCCCTGGTCTTTTCCGTCCTTGCCCTCGGCATGGGACAGTTTTCCATGACCCCCAAAGAGGTGCTGGCAGTTCTTCTGCCGGGAACCTTCTCTGATGTGGAAGTAACGGGCAGCATGAACACCGTTGTGCTGAATATCCGGCTTCCCCGTATTCTGCTGGCACTGTTGGCAGGCGCAGGTCTGAGTGTTGCCGGCGCCGCATTTCAGGCGCTCTTTTCCAACCCCCTCGCCACGCCTGACACCCTCGGTGTCGCTACCGGCGCTTCTTTCGGCGCCGTGCTGGCCATCCTTTTCGGCCTCTCCGCCGTAACTATTCAGGTCTTTGCGCTGGCTGCCGGACTTCTGGCAGTGGCACTGGTCTATATTGTCGGACGGACCCGCGGCGGTTCGCCGATGATCATGATCGTTCTGGCCGGTATGGTCATCAGCGCACTCTTTTCGGCACTGGTTTCGCTGGTCAAATATGTCGCCGACCCGCAGGACGTACTGCCCGCCATCACCTTCTGGATGATGGGCAATATGCAGAATGCCACCTGGGAAACGCTGCTGCTGGGCATTCCGTTTATTGTCGGCGGCATTATCCTCGTCTTTCTTTTCCGCTGGAAGCTCAACGCCATGTCCCTTCCCGAAGAGGAAGCGGTTTCGCTGGGCATTCCGGTCCGGCGGATCAGGGTACTTGTCACCATCGGCGCCACGATGATCACCGCTTCGGTGGTATCCATGTGCGGTCTGATCAGCTGGGTCGGTCTGCTGATCCCCCATATCTCCCGTATGATCTTTGGCAGCAACAACAAGCGGGTCATCCCCGCCTCCATCGGTCTGGGCGCCATCTTCATGGTCGTCATCGACACGGCGGCACGCTGTCTTACTGCGGCCGAGATCCCGGTATCCATTCTGACCGCGGTCATCGGCGCCCCCTTCTTTATCATTCTGCTCAGACAGACCGGCGGCATCAAAGGCAACTAAGGAGGAAACTGCATGAAATTTGAAGTAAAAAACGGCGGTTTCCGATATCATCACGGCCGCCGTCAGGTTCTGGAAAATGTCAATCTCGTCTTTGACGAGCCGGGCATCCTGTCCATTCTGGGTGCAAACGGTGCCGGCAAGACCACTCTTCTCAAATGTATGATGGGACTGCTCCACTGGACCGAGGGCGGTTCTTTTCTGGATGACAAAGACATCCGCACCATGAGCCACAGGGAATTCTGGAGTCAGGTGGGCTATGTTCCCCAGGCGAAGATGCCGTCTTTTATCTATACTGTCCGTGAAATGGTCGTACTGGGCAGAGGCGTTCATCTCGGTGAACTGGCTCAGCCCGGCAAAAAGGACTGGGAGATCGTTGACCGCTGTCTGGACACGGTCGGCATCCTGCACCTCAGGGATAAACTCTGCAACGAGATCAGCGGCGGCGAATATCAGCTTGTACTGATCGCGCGCGCCCTTGCCGCCGAGCCGAAGCTGCTGGTGCTGGACGAACCGGAATCCAACCTTGACTTCCGCAATCAGATGATCGTGCTGCGGGTGCTGAGAAATCTCTGTGAGGAGCAGAAGCTCTCTGCCATCATCAACACCCACTATCCCGACCATGCACTGGACATCTCGAAAAAATCCCTGCTGCTGATGCCGGGCGGCGAGACCGTTTTCGGCGACACTGCCGATATCATCCGGGAGGACCGGCTGGAACAGGCTTTCGGCATCCCTGTCCGCATCCGGAAGATCGAACTTCCCGAGCGGGATTATACCTGTGTCATGGCTGTTGACCGATAAAAAAAGCCCCTCAGACGAGGGGCTTTTTCTTTTACTGTTTTTCGACGGTCAGCAGCATGGTGCTGTTGTTCCCGATCATTTCCGGCAGAGGGATCTCTTCATCTGTGCGGATGTCGTCGGTGATCCGACAGGAAACGATCTTCCACCCGGGCGTTTCAAAGATCAGCGGCTGGACACTGCCGGAGTAATTCGCCAGCAGTACCGCACCCTTTTTACCGTCGGAAGCGGCACAGACCGGCAGTGCTCTGTCATCCGACCAGACATATGCCTGAGTACCAAGAGCATAGAGGCTGTTGAAATACAGGAAAGGATAATATACCGGAAAGGGCTCAGCCATCACCGGATGGAACATGGCGTACAGGCCGACACCCCAGCGTCCGTCATAAAACATGGCGGTATCGACGCTGCCTCTCTGCATCCTGATCAGGTTGGCGGCCGCCCTTGCGGCCTGCTCTGCTGTACCGCAGACCGCTGTTTTGGGATTCCACTCATCCAGTGAGCTCTCGGTCCCGGTAAAGCCGTGGGCGTCCAGCCGCATCCGCACATATTCCGCATAGATCGCATTGCGGACAGGCTCATCTTCATAGCTGTGCCACGAGAAGAAATCCAGCGGGCAATCGTTTTCGGCGGCATAATGAAGAAACTGCTCCAGATAATCCATCCGGTCTCGGGCCCGTTTTCCGTCATAGGGATGATGAGTGAAGGACACCGTATAATCCGGATATTCCGGGCAGCGGCGGATCAGTTCGTCCAGGAAGGGATGAGGGCCCTGAACCGCAATGTGGTAAAAGCCGCAGGCCGCATAACCGCCGAATTTCAGATGGGGAAACCGCTTTTTCAGATAACGGGAAGCAGTGCCGTAAAACTCAAAATACCGCTCCATGCTCCCCTTCCACATGGCGTTGTGCTCCTGGTCGGGACCGTTTTCCGGCTCATTCCAGATCTCCCAGTAGCGGATGTTATAGTGATAACCGTCCGCCCAGCCTTCGGTATAGTGGCGGATGATACCTTCGCAGATCTTTGCCCATCTGAGATCGTCTTTTGGCGGAAAGATACGATAGGCTTTGACATTCTGGTAGTTTTCGATGGTCACCCCAAGACGATACCATGGCTCAACGCCCGCCTCATGCAGCTTTTCCAACAGCACATCGGTAAAAGCAAAGTCATAGTTTTCGGGAAGAGAAGGGTCTGCATCAAAATTCCGGAAGATGTTCGGGATATCCACATAGATACCGCCGCCGTACATTCCTCCCACATCGTGCAGCCGGGAAAAAGGAATGCCTGCCTCAGTCAGATAGTGCATCAGCGAAAAATTCATTCCGCGAAAAGGCGGCTGTCCCACACCGTGAAGGGGTTTTATCGGTTTGACAGCTTTTTCAAAATCGATCTGCACAAGAGCCATACTGTCACCTCATCAGATCTGTGCTGCCAGCAGATCCTCAGCCATATGCATGCTCAGAGCGGCATCTTCGATGGTACAGAAGGGCTTGCGGCCTTCCCGCAGTGCAGCGACAAAGTCCTGGTTTTCGGCGAGATAGCCGTAGTACTGGTAATACTGGTCACCGCCAGCGATCTCCAGACCGTCCAGATGGGTTACAGTGGGAGCGGCATAGCCGGATACGGCTCTGGAATAGATGCTGCCCTTGACGGCTGCCATGATGGTAGCCTCACAGATCTGGTCGGCAAAGCCGAGGTTGATGTAAGCGCTGGCGTTCTCGCCGTGGATCTCAAAGGTATGGACACGGCTGGAGGTCTGATAGTTGGCACGCAGAGTGCCGGTAACGCCGTTGTCGAAGGAGAAGACACTGCTCCATGCGTTGAGAACGGGAGAATTGATCTTTTTGGCGATGGTGGCGGCTTTGACAACCTTCTCGCCGCCGGCCAGATAACGGACAAGGTCGGTGGCATGGATGATATCACTGATATAGGCATCCATATAATGCCATTCCTTGGTGACGTCACTGTGCTTGATGAAGACGCCGTCCACCTGATTGATGGGACCCATGTCCTTCATGATACGGACAACTTCCTGGATCAGAGGCATATAGCGGCGGTTGAGCGCCACAGCCAGCACTTTGTTGTTTTCGGCGGCACAGCGAGCCAGCGAATCGGCCTGATAGGAGTTGATGCCGGCGGGTTTTTCCATCATGACATTGAGTCCGCCCTGCAGACAGTCATAAACGACCCGGTAGACACGGTCGGGCTCGATAAAACAGACCACGCCGTCCAGTTTGCCGGCTTCTTCGCGGATAAGGTCGGTATGCAGATAGTAAGTATGGGGAACATTGTATTTTGCAGCGGCAGCGTCTGCTTTTTCCTTTACAAGGTCACATACTGCCGCGATCTCACAGTCCTCGATGGATGCCAGACTGGGCATATGAACGGCATTACTCATGCCGCCGCAGCCGATGACGCCGATTCTGATCTTCTTACTCATACTTGTTTCCTCCTTATTTCAGATAACGCTGTGCATATTCCAGGTTGTGCTTCATACCGATCTCCGGAACAGGCAGATCATCCGGATACCAGTACCGTTCATATTCGTCCGAGACATAGCCCCGGTAACCGACTTTTTTCAGCTCATCCAGCACATCCGGCCAATCAATGGTTCCCTCACCCATGAGGCAGGAGGTCTTATCGGCGGGACGGCGGGACTTCAGTTTCCAGTCCTTGATATGGACGTGGGCGATATATTTCGCGGCGGTGCGGACTGCTTCGCGGCCTTTTTCCACGCCGGCCAGCTCCACCCAGGCATAGTCAAAGAGAATACCGACGTTGTGCATATTCACATCCTCGACCATCCGGATGGTATCGCGCAGGCTCATGGTCAGCGAGCCCACATGGGTCTCGATACAGAGGCCGACACCGAGAGATGCGGCATATTCCGCCACCTCACGGATACCCGAAACGGTCTTCGACCAGACATCGGTAAACCAGTAACCGGGAAGCTCATTTGCCTCCTGACCGCCGTAAACACGGATCAGCGGACAGCCCAGCATCGAAGCGATCTCAGCCGTGCGGCCGAGCTTTCTGACCGTATCGGCGCGGTCATCATCCTTGACGAAGTTCTTATAATAAGAAGTCAGACAGGAAAACTCCATGCCGGCTTCTTTTGCGGTTGCGGCAATGTGGAAAACTTCTTCATCGGTGATCGTCTCGGCGTCGATCTGACCGTCGGGAGCAACACGCACCTCGATACCGTCATAACCGATCTCTTTGAAATTGCGGATGACGTCATAGATGTCCCAGTCGGGGCATCCCATTGTGTGGCCGGAGAATCTGATTCCGTTCATAGCGTTCATTCCTTTCATATACAGCAGTAACCGGACGGCATTACCGTCAGGCGGTATCTCCATCGATGATGCGCGCGGAAACACAGACAGACTTCGGCTGCTGACCGCTGCGGACAGTGCGGACCAACTGCAGAGCAGTCAGAGTCATCTTTTCGGTGGCAGGATCGACTGTTGTCAGTTCACAGGGCATATAATCCGTTAAAAGAGTGTGGGTATCATAAGCTGCGAAGGCGATCTTGCCGGGAATGGAATATTCGTCCCTCAGCGCCCGCAGAAAGAGAAGAGAGGCGGGCTGATACTGCGGCACAAAAACGAAAACGTCCTCTTCCTCCCTGTCCACCGCCTTTTCAAAAACCGCGGCAGGATCGCCTTCCGGTGAAAGCGGTTCCCCATTGGGAAATACATCGAAAAATCCGTCGATACGGGCCTGTTCACAGCTGCTGGGATATCGGGAATGGAAGATCAGCTGACGGGTGGGTCTCCGTTTTTCCTGCACCCGCCGGCAAAGGTCGGCGGCTGCTTCCCGATCGTTTCCGCTGACAGAGGGGATGCCCTCCAGTGAGCGGTTCAGAAGAACGAGACCCGGGAATTTTTCTCTGTTGCGGATAAGCCAGCTGTCGTCCGCGGGCGAAGTGCCCATCAACAGAACCGCGTGATATTTCTGACAGAGAGACGGCCGGAGCACCTCTTTCAGGCTGCCGCTGGAATAATTCATATAGACCGCCCGTATATCGGGCGCAGCCTCCAGTACACTGTTGACCTGTACCGTAAAGCTGGAATACTGGGAATAGAGCCACGGGGACAGCACAAGAAGTGAAAGCGGTGCCTTTTTCATGGCCGCAAGGGCGGCCGCCGCTTCATCCCGGCGGTAATTCAGCCGGTCGGCTGTTTCAAGGATGCGGCGGGCAGTGGCATCGGAGATGGTATGGCTTCCCTGCTTGCCGCTCAGCACATAGGAAACCGAAGCTTTTGACACGCCGCAGAGTCCGGCGATGTCTTCGAGTGTGATCTTTCCGGTTTTAACTGGTTCCATCTGACCTCCAAAATTTTAACGTTAACCGAATAATTCTGTTTTCTTTATACACCCTCGTCGGAAAAAAGTCAATGGATTTCCCGTAAAAAAGCAAATTTCCCCTATTCCACAGTGGGAACAGGGGAAAAGAGATCAGATATTGCCGTCGGCAGAAATATATTTTCCATCCCGGAAAATGGCGGTTTCGGGATGCTCCACAGCGAAAGTGTTGTTCTGAAAAACGATCTGCTCTTCGGCTTCCGGCGTGATGATCGAGTATTCGGCGCTGCCGTAAGGCACCGAACCGAACACATTGTCCGTGACAAGGATCTCACCGCCGGGAGTGGCTTTTTCGATGCGCCAGACAAAGAGATGGTGTCCCATCGGCTGCGGCCAGATTTCCGACCGGCGGGGACGGGTCTCGCCCTGAGAAGAGAATCCCAGGCTGCTTTCGGTACAGCGGTTTCCGGAAAAAACGGTCTCTCTGGGGATCACATCGCGGATCTCATAGGCAGCCATGCCGCAATAGGCAATGGTATTGTTCAAAAAAGTCAGCCGCTCGGGGACAGGATAATCGCCGTTTCCCTGATGGGTAATGGCAGAGTCATAAATCTGATGGAAGGTACAATCCTCCACCCGCTCGTCAAAGGCCTTGCGCCAGAATTCGACACCGTTGCCGAAACGGATCCGCAGTTCCCTGCTCCAGACACAGCCGCCGATATATTCAAACCGGCATCTGAGAACCGAGATCCGCTCCGATTCCTGACAGGCGACACCGTGTACGCCGCTGCCCCGGAAGGTCAGATCCTGAAAGATCACGTCGTGCTTCGCATTGCCCAGACAGCGGTCTCTGTAAACCGCGATCTCGATATCCTTCCAGTAATCTCCGGGGTTCGCGGGGGCATATACCAGCAGAGAAAAGGGCTCGTCCGGGAATTTTCCGTGAAGGCCGCAGTGGGAGAAATACCAGTCGCCGGGCTCACGGAGTTCTTCCTTTGTCCAGCGGAGGGTACCAAAGGAATCGCCGCCGTCGAAAATCAGATTGCAGACCTCATCATGGGGCAGGCCGACCGCCTCCCAGATATTTTCTCCGGCGTTTTTCCAGCCGGCGGGATCGCTGTGATTGACCGAACCGCAGATGACCGGGGCATCTCCTTCGCCGTAAGCTCCCCAGACAATGGGGGCGCCGGGCTCACCGGAGGGAGAAAGAAGGCTGCCCCGATAAACGGTTCCGCGGCGGAAAAGAACGCTGTCGCCGGGCGCGGGCGTGATAGTATGCCAGTCTTTCAGGGGTGTGTTTTCGGTGCGGCCGTCCGCCGCATCGCTGCCATGTTCGGGGTCAATATACCAGATAGACACGAGATCATTTCCTTTCTGTGATCAGCAGCATCGTGCAGTTTTTCGGCATCTCGCCTAAGAAGGCGGTCTCTTCGTTTGTGCGAAGCTCGTCGGTCACATAACACGAAACGATTTTCCAGCCGGACATTTCAAGCGCGACATTTTCTGTTTCAGCAGCATAATTGGCCAGCAGCACTGCTCCCTTTTCGCCGTCGCAGGCCGAAAGTACCTGAAGCGTCTTCACATTCGAACAGGCTTTGGTCTGATTTTTCAGCTGGTACAGCTTGTTGTAATAGAAGAAAGGATAATACACCGGGAAGGGCTCTGCCGTATGGGGGTTGAACATGCCGTACACGCCCATGCCCCAGCGTGCGTCATAGAACATGGCGGTGTCGACGCTTCCTTTCTGCAT
>JAFQND010000140.1 GCA_017396055.1 Oscillospiraceae bacterium | reverse complement strand
GTCAGAACAACGTTGACCTCTCTGCTTGCGATGGAAGAAGACAGCTTTGCGAGGAAGCCGGCCAGCTCGTTCAGATCCTTGCCGCCGATCTTGAGGGTGGAGTCGATGAACAGGTCGGTGATGTCGAAGTTGCCGGAAAGAACGCCTGCGACGTAGCCGTAGAACTCGCCGTAGCCTTCAATAGCGTCCTTGCAGGTCTCCATCAGTCTGACAGAGGAAGGAATATCAAAAGTGAGCTTGGGTTCCTTTTCGATGCAAACAACGTTGCCGTCAGAAGTGTTGGCAGCCTTGGTGACCATATCGATCAGCAGCTTGGTCTTGCCGGAGCCTTTTTTACCTACGATAAGTTTAATCATAATGGGTACCTCCATTTTTTGAAACAGGGGTCCTGTTCCTTGTATTTTATTGCAGCAGACAGGATGTCCTGTCTGAATTTAAACAATTATTTGCCCATCTTAGCCTTGAGCTGTTCGCCCATTGCTTCATAGCCGGGCTTGCCTAGGAGAGCGAACATATTCTTCTTGTAGCTTTCAACGCCGGGCTGGTCGAAGGGGTTGATGCCCATCATATAGCCCTCAACAGCGCAGGCTTTCTCGAAGAAGTAGATCATGTAGCCGATCTCGAACTCGTTGATGGTGGGCATCTCGAGCACTGCACAGGGAACGCCGCCCTCGGAATGTGCCAGCAGAGTTGCCTCCATAACGGTGGAATTGACGATGCTCATATTCTGGTTGGAGAGGAAGTTGAGACCGTCCATATTTTCGGGATCGTTTTCGATGAAGAAGTCCTGCTTGGGAGCCTTGATATCGATAAAGGTCTCAAACAGCATATTAGAGCCATCCTGGATGATCTGACCCAGCGAGTGCAGGTCGGTAGAGAAGGTAACGGATGCAGGGAAGAGACCCTTGCCGTCCTTGCCGTGGCTCTCGCCGTAGAGCTGCTTGTACCATTCAGCCATGGTAGCGAAGCAGGGATCAAAGGAAACCATCAGCTCCATAGCCTTGCCCTTCTGCTTCATAGCATAACGGGTAGCGGCATAAGCATAGGCGTCGTTGTTTTCAACAGAGGGATCCATCAGAGCGTTCTGAGCAGCTCTTGCGCCTTCCATCAGGGCGTCGATGTCGATACCAGCAGCTGCGATCGGCAGCAGGCCGACTGCGGTCAGAACGGAGAAGCGGCCGCCGACGTCATCCGGAACAACGAAGGTCTCGTAACCCATCTTGTCGGAGAGTTCCTTCAGGGTGCCCTTTGCACGGTCGGTGGTAGCATAGATACGGTCCTTGGCGCCTTCGCCGTACTTGTCCTCGAGCAGCTTCTTAAAGACGCGGAAAGCAAGTGCGGTCTCGGTGGTGGTGCCGGACTTGGAGATAACGTTAACGGCAATATCCTTGCCCTCGCACAGAGAGATGATCTCCTGCAGATAAGAGGGGCTTACGCTGTTGCCGGCAAAGTAGATCTCGGGCGTATCCTTCTTGAGGTTGTTGTACATCTGAGACTTTAAGACTTCGATGACAGCACGGGCGCCGAGGTAAGAGCCGCCGATACCCAGAACGATCAGAACGTCAGCCTGATCCTGGATCTTCTTGGCAGCAGCCTTGATGCGCGCAAACTCTTCCTTATCATAGTTGGTGGGGAGTTCGACCCAGCCGAGGAAGTCGCTGCCCATGCCGGTGCCGCCGTGCAGCATCTCATGGGAAGTCTTTACGAAGGGAGCAAGTGCACTGACTTCGTGGTCAGCCATAAAGCCTTTCAGATAATTGTTGTTCAGTTTCAACGCCATTGGCGTATTCCCCCTGTTCAGATAATATCATATCCCGACAAAAGATCCTTTGCCGGGCAAGATTCTTACACAAAATTCTATCGGCAGAGATGTTTGTGCAATCTTATTGTACTACATGAAGCGGGGATATTCAAGTTCTTTTACCGCATTTTTTCAGAAAATTTTGTCGGAATCCAAATTGATTTTAAAAAATCATAAAATAATTACATTTTTGACCGAACCGATCGGATAAACGGTGCTCCCGCATCATAAAAACCACGCAGAAGCACCCGCCGCATCCATCAGTTTTCCGCCGCTGCAAAAAGCGACCAGAGATACCGCAGAGAAAAAGCAAAATCGATCCGCTCGATATCGCAGCCGGCCCGGATCTGTGTCCGGCAAAGTTCCTCTCCGTCCAGCGTGAAGATCACTTCCCCCACCGGATCCCCCGCCCCGATCGGTGCCGGGAGCCATTCCGGCAGCGAAAGGCTGCGCTCAATGCTTCCGCTTTTCCCCTTTTCTATCAGAATGCCGACAGGCGGATCGGCGGTAAGCGGCAGCAGAGTCTCCTGACCGCCGGTGACCGGAACAGGCAGAAGCTCCTCCGGCAAAACTTCCGGTGTGTAGTTTTCATAGGCGGCAAACCCGTGGTCGAGCAAGGTGCTGCAGGCATTGAACCGTTCTTTGCTGGTGGCGCTGCCCATCGAAACGGCGATCAGGGTCATCCCATCTCTCGTTGCCGAAGCGGAGAGACAGCTGCCTGCACCGTCGGTCGTACCGGTTTTCAGGCCGGTGCAGCCATTATAATACCGCACCAGTTTATTGGTATTGACCAGTCCGGTCTCGCCGCCCCGCAGCGAATCCATCCAGATGGTCGTATAATCGGTGACGCCCTTATGCCGCAGCAGTTCAGCGGACATGATCGCGATATCCCTTGCGGTGGACAGATGCCCGTCGGCGTCGAGTCCGGTGGGGTTTTCAAAATGGGTATTTT
>JAFQND010000139.1 GCA_017396055.1 Oscillospiraceae bacterium | reverse complement strand
TGACGATGCCGGTGCCGTAATTGGCCCGCACACCCAGTGCTGCGCCGGTGCCGGAAAGTCTGCCGCTCAGGTCGGCCAGCTGGTCACAGAGCATCATCTCAAGATCGTCGATGGCATCGTTGATATGGACATTTTTTACCTCAATGCCGGGCAGAGAGGTCTTTTTCCGCACCGGACGGAAGAGCACCCCGTCATATTCACTGTTCCAGAACTGCTCCCACTGGGCGGCAAAATCCTCTTCGGTTTCGGGGGCGATACGGCGCTCGATATCGTCGAGCAGGGCACGGGTATAGGATGAAAGCTGCATCACGGTTCCTCCTTTTTCAGCCTTGGTTCGGGAAATTCACCGCAAAGGGCGGAAACTTCGTCCTTTGCCCATGAAAGATCTGTTCCGTCAAGGGCGGCCTCCCACAGAGCGGCGATCCGCTCCATTTCGGGTGCGCCCATCCCTCTCTGGGTCAGCACGGTACATCCCGCCCGGACGCCGTTCGGCTCATCTGACGGGTCGTGGGGGATCTTTTTTGAGTTAGTCCATATTCCCAGCTTCGCAAGATTTTCGGTGAGAATTCTGCCGTTTGCGGCCTTCAGGCGAAGGTCGGCCACAAAGAGGTGGCAGTCGGTGCCGCCGGTCAGCACGGGGATGCCCCGCCTTTCCAGCGCAGCACAGAGAGTTTTGGCATTTTCCACTGTTTTTTTCATCAGTGCGGAGAATTCCGGCGAGGCAGCCCGCTTCATTGCCCACGCGGCAGTTGCCACCGTCTGAAGATGCATCGACGCGATCAGACCCGGATAGACGCCCCTGTCCACCGCATCGGCAAATTCTTTTTTGCACAGGATAAAGCTGGTATGACAGCTGCACATGGTCTTGGTGCAGCTTGCTGTGACGATGTCGGCAAAGGGAACGGGGCTCGGTGCGGCTTTGCCTGCTACAAGGCCGGTGGTATGGGCCATATCCACCATGAATACCGCGCCGGAACCGTGTGCGATATGCGAAAGGCGCTCATAGTCAAAATGTCTGGGGTAGGCCGACGCGCCGATCACTATCAGCTTCGGACGAACTTTCTCTGCCAGTTTCTCCAGGCTGTCGTAATCGATCAGCTGGGTCTCAGGGTCGAGCCCGAAATGGACAAAATCATAGATCCTGCCCGAAAGATGGCTGGCTCTTCCGTGGCTTGCATGAGAGCCGTGTTCGGGGTCGAGGGCGAACACTCTGTCTCCGGGGGAGAGCACTGCGTCATAGGCGCAGAAATTGGCTGTTGTGCCGGAGTAAGAGAGCATATTGGCATGTTCGGCGCCAAAAAGCGCACAGGCTCTTTCTGCCGCCAGCCGTTCCAGCCGGTCGGCAGGACCGGAACCCTCCATCCGCTGATGGCCGGGAAGTCCCACAGCGGTCTTGGAACCGAAGGCACTGCCCGAAAGGGCGAGGGAGACCTCATCCATCAGGCTTTCGGACGCGATCATATCGAGGGTGTTTTTCTGACGGTCTTCTTCGTCGCAGAGAAGGGAGAAAAGCTCGGGATCGTATTCCGCAATGAGATGGTCAGCCATTTTCTTCACTTCTTTCTGTCATGGAAATTTCCAGCGTACCGTCCTGCATCATCCTGCGGACGGTAAAGCGAAGCTCTTTCAGAGGCTCGCCGTCCAGCCGGGCTTTTTTGACATAGATGCCCTCGCCTTTGCGGAGGATAACAAAATCCTTTCCGTCCGGCAGATGCAGCACCGCCTTTTCAAAGCAGGGCGTGCCGATGAGCATCAGATCCTGTCCCGATACAGGGAAGATACCCAGTGCGTTCCAGATATAAAGGGATGAAAGTCCGCCGGAATCGTTGTTGCCGGGGATTCCTCCTTCGCCGGCGGTGATATCCTCCGGAGGCGCCGGTTTTATCGGACCGCAGCCCTGAAAGACATTGACAAGATCGGTATGTTTCATCTGTTATCCTTCTTTTACGATCATTATTTTGCGAACAGTGCTCTGTTCATCGTGACAAAATAACGGAAAGCTTCTTTGAAGGCGGCAAAGCCCCTGGGGTCCCACCAGTCTTCGGGGGTATAGAAGATATCCCGGTGAAGGCTGTGCTGCATCGTCTTTTTCAGGCGGCATCTGAAATCCTCATAGTCGCCGGCACCGCTCCATGCGGCTTCGGCAAGGGCCTGTGCGCGGGGAAAGACACGGGTCTCCAGCCGCTCCCTGTCGGGAACGTGCTCAGTCCAGATACAGCATTCAAAGCCCAGCAGGTTTTCATCGCCGGCATAGCTGACCTTATCAAAGATCGGCTGTGTGTGATAGATCTTTTTCAGCGAGGTGACCGAATGGGGATAATCCAGATAGGTGCCGAGGGTGTTGGAATAGATCCACTTCCCCTTTTTTTCGTCAGCATAGGCTTTGGTCTGTTTTGCGCACATGGGGGTCCAGTGCTGGATCTGAATATTTTCGGGGCAGTTTTTTGCTTTCAGGGTCTCATGCCAGCAGACAGCGGTCTTTCCGTGTTTTTTAAGGATGTCATTGATCCGCGCGGTGAAAGTTCCCTGCAGATCTTCATAGGCGGTCAGCCCCAGTTCTTTCATCTTTACCGCGCATTTCGGGCATTTTTTCCAGCGGGATTTTGGAGCTTCGTCGCCGCCGATATGAAACCGCTCTGACGGGAAGAGGGGAATCACTTCACAAAGGATCTCTTCGAGGAAGGGGAAGATCTCTTCGTTTCCGCCGCAGAGGATGATGGGATAGATACCGCTGCGCTTTCCCACGCTGACCTTTTCACCGGTGCAGCTGTACTGGGGATAAGCCGCCAGCAGGGCGGTCATATGACCGGGCATATCGATCTCAGGAACCACTTCGATGCCACGAAGCCGGGCGAATTCCACGATATCGCGGATCTCGTCATGGGTGTACCATTTTCCGCTCGTCTCATGGAGCAGGGGGTATTTTTTCGATTCGATCCGCCAGCCCTGATCGTCGGTCAGGTGCCAGTGGAGCACGTTCATCTTGCAAAGAGAGATCTCTTCGATGACACGTTTGACTTCCTCCACCGGGAAATAGTGGCGGGAACAGTCAAAATGCAGGCCGCGGTGGGCATATTTCGGCTCATCTTCGATCAGACAGCAGGGGAATAGATCCTCTTCACAGAGCTCTGCCGCGGTGGTCAGCGCCCGGATGACACCGGTTTCGGAAGAGGCGGTGACCGTGATGCCCTCCGGACGGATATGAAGCCGGTATTCCTCTTCGGGCAGGGCAGGATCCTTTGTGACCGTGAGCCATTCTCCATCGGTCAGCGGGCGCTTTATCCGTTCGGAAAAGGCCGAAAGGCTCCATTCCTCAAAGGGAGAGTTTACGGCAACGGCTTCGGGCAGCCGGCATTTTCCGGATAATTCTTCGGCTTTCAGAGGGCGGGGGATCAGATGCAGCATTGATATCATCCTTTCGTCAGTAGATGTCGGTCAGGCTGCAGCCTGCCAACAGAGTGAAACGGTTTTTCTCACTTTCCAGTATGCCTTCTTTGCGCAGCTTGCTGATCTCAGCAGAGAGACCGCTGCGGTCCACTTCCAGGTAATCGGCCAGCTCCTGCCGGTCAAAGGGGATCTCAAAGGAGACGGAATCCTGTTTCTTTGCCTGGAGAGCGAGGTAGCTGAGCAGTTTGTCGCGGGTGGTGCGGCCGGAGATGACCTCCAGCTTTTCGTGAAAACCGATATTCTTTTCTGCCACCACTCTTAAAAGGTTATAGATCATCTGCTGGTGGAAAATACAGGCGTTGGAGCAGGCATGGGTGATGCGGAAACAATCGGTCAGCAGCGCGGTGCAGTCTTCGGTTGCCACCACCGCCACAGGCATCTGTTCCATACCGGCGCAGGCATAGCTCTCGCCGAACATATCCGAAGGACCCATCTCCGCGAGGATACTTCTGCTGCCGAAATAATCGATCCGGATGATCTGTGCCCGTCCGGAGAGGAGAATGCCCACCGTTTCGGCGGGATCACCTTCGGCGATGATGGTCTCTTTTTTGGAAAAGCTGCGTATCGTTCCGCCCAGACAGGTCATCATCACGGGAATGTCTTTGGGGTCCACCCCGGTAAAGAGGGGGCATTTCTGTAAAATGGAAAGATGTTCCTTCATACTTCTTCCTCCGTGTTGAAAATTCAACAGACTTTCTGCTTTCAATATACTAAAATAAAAGCACAAAGTCAAGAAAAAATCCGTACTCAGGGAGGATCATCATATGAAAAGAAAGATCATCAGAATCGACGAAGCAAAATGCAACGGCTGCGGCGCCTGTGCAGCGGCCTGTCACGAAGGTGCCATCGGCATGGTTGACGGCAAAGCAAAGCTCCTCAGAGAGGACTACTGTGACGGTCTGGGCGATTGTCTGCCCGCCTGCCCCACCGGTGCCATCACCTTTGAGGAAAGAGAAGCGCCTGCTTATGACGAGGCTGCCGTTCTCGCCGCCAAGATCGCAAAGCACACCACGCTGCCTTCCGGCTGTCCCGGCAGCCAGAGCCGCACGCTCCGTCCTTCGGGCGGCTGTCCCGGCAGTCAGGCAAAGACTTTTTCCAAAGAAGCTCCCGTTCCCTCCGGCACCCGCTCGGTCAGCTGGCTCAGACAGTGGCCGGTACAGATCAAGCTGGTCCCGGTCAATGCACCCTATTTCCGGGGAGCAGATCTTCTGATCGCCGCCGACTGCACCGCTTATGCCTATGGTAATTTCCACGAGGAATTTATCCGCGGAAGAGTCACCCTGATCGGCTGCCCCAAGCTGGATGAAGGCGATTATGCCGAAAAGCTCACCCGCATCTTTGCGGCCAATGATATCCGCACCGTCACCGTCACCCGGATGGAGGTACCCTGCTGCGGCGGCATCGAAAACGCTGTCCGGCGCGCCATTGCCATGTGCGGCAAGGATATCCCGCTGAATGTGGTGACTATCTCCGCCGACGGGAGGATCTTATAATGGAACTGCTCGGAAGGCTCATCGGTCTTGCACGTGCTGTCGAGGGCAACGAGGATAAGATCACCGAAGATACGGCAAAGCTTTTTTCGGAGGCGCTGACCTCCCCGGGCGCAGATATCCTCGACCGGATCGAAGCGGAGAAACGCCGGATCGTGCCCGATTGTTTTGTCTGTGAATCTCCCTGCGGGCGGACCGATGATTATGATACCGGCCGTCTTTCAGAGGAATCCGCCGATATCCGTTCGGTGAAGGCGGTACTTGTTTTGCTGCTGAAGGGAATATGCGTGTCCGGAACACCGGACAGTGAGACGCTCCGCTGGATCTGTGATGCGCTTCAGCTGATCGGCATCGAAGGGCTGGATGCCCCTTATCTGATGGATGCCGTCCGGGAGGCGGGAAAGCTTTACGGCGAACGGGCTTTTCCCTGCTAAGGATGAAAACTGCTGTTTAAAAACTATCTGCCGCAGAATATAAGGCGATATCCGAATAAAAAGGGTATCGCTTTTTTGCTTTTTAATAAAACTCAAACATTTCCGAAAACTTTTTAAAACCAATGGAGGGTATGATAAGATCACAAAGTTCAAACGAGATAAAAAGGAGAAATACATAATGGCTAAGATTGCAGATGTGGTTGAGAAGATCAGTGAAACCGTTGTGGAGGGCTACCAGAAAATCGAGGACGCTTTTACCGAAAAGTTTCTGACGGAAGATGGTTCTCTGAAAACCGGTAAGATCGGTGAGGCTGTTGCGGAAGGTTATAAAAAGATCGAGGCCGGTGTGGTCGAAGGCTATAAGAAGATCGAGACCGGCGCAGTCGAAGGTTTCACGAAAGTGAGCGACGGTTTTGTGGAAAAACTTTTTGCCAGGGAAGGTGAGTCGGTCGAAGACGCCAAAAAACGGCTCTCCGGCGAAACCGAAGCGGAAGACGGCGATGAAGCATCCGGTGAAGATGCCAAAAACTGATCCCGTCGGATAACGTTCACTCTATCACAGAAAAGTCAGTCAGATAAATCAGAAAGGAAATGCACAATGACGAAAAATGATCAGAAATTCCTGGCACAGAAGATCCGCACCCAATACACCGAGAAAGAATCCTCCCAGCTGGATGAACTGAAAAAGCTGGATACCAGAGTCAAACGCCCCGCCAACGTATTTGCCTATGTGTTCGGCACTGTCAGTGCCATTGTCATGGGCAGCGGCATGAGTCTTGTCATGACCGATATCGGCGGCACGATCGGTCTTTCCGAGCCCCTGATCCCCGGGATCATGACCGGTATTATCGGAATGGTGATGGCCATTGCAAACTATCCTGTGTACAAAAAGATCCTCGCTTCCCGCAAAAAGAAATATGCCGGTCAGATCATCGCACTCAGCGACAAACTGATGGAAGAGTAAAGATCCGTTTTATGCATCCGAAAGAAAGGATACACAAGGGCAGAGCGGCAGCAGACCGCCTCTGCTCTTTTTTTGCCAGGCGGTCAAAACGCAAACAAAACTTTAACATTTCTGTGCTATGATACCTGCAGAATAGTATGAAGTTCCCGGAGGTATTGCGATGTTTCGAGTTCTGGTAGTGGAAGATGACAGAGACCTGAACCGGTCTGTCTGTTCTTTTTTGAACTGCAGCGGATATGAAGCCACCGGCTGTCTGACTGCCGCGGAAGCCTATGATGCCATGTATGAGACCGTATTTGATATCATCGTGTCGGATATCATGATGCCCGGCACGGACGGCTTTGAATTTGCCCGGAATGTGAGAAGCCTCAACCAGGAGATCCCCATTCTGTTTATGACCGCGCGGGATGATATCGCCTCCAAACAGCGGGGCTTCCGCATCGGCGTGGACGATTACATGGTCAAACCCATCGATCTGGATGAGCTTTTTCTGCGGATCGGTGCTCTGCTGCGCCGGGCGAAGATCGCCGCCTCCCGAAAGCTGGAGATCGGTTCTTTTGTGATGGATGCGGACGAGTTTACCGCTGAACTCAGCGGCGAGGAGATCAGCCTGACCAACCGGGAGTTCAGCATTCTCTATAAGCTGCTCTCTTATCCCAAAAAGACGTTTACCCGGCAGCAGCTGATGGATGAATTCTGGGATGCGGATACAGAAACTG
>JAFQND010000138.1 GCA_017396055.1 Oscillospiraceae bacterium | reverse complement strand
GATGATCGTCTGCTTCTTCTCTGCCCGGTTCCCGCCTCCGAAGCGCCGGATCGGGGGCATCAGCTTTTCGATGTCCGTGCCGACGGTTTTCACTTCCCCTTCCCGGAAGGCATTCTCCAGGAACTTCCGCGTCTCCTCGGGCTTCAGGTTCTCCTCCTGAATCAGCTGGTTCAGATCGGCTTCCCTCTGCTGAGCCACATAGCTGTTCCAGCCGCTGGTCACATCCTCCACCTCGTTGGCCTGGGCGATAAAGGCCTCGATCAGCTGTTTCTTGCTGCGCAGCTCGGGACTCGCATCCACGGCCTTGCGGATGGTGACGAGCACTTCCCTGTCCGTGCAGTTTGTCTCCTGATACTTCTTCACCAGCATCAGGATATAGTCGATGTTGATCTCGATCTGCTTGATCAGTTCGACCTCAAAGACGATATCATCGATGATGTCGGTGCTCTCCCCTGCCTCGCGCTTCTTTTTCCACTCATCCCTGAGGTCCTGGTACCGGCCGAGATAGTCCTGCAGATCGCGCTCGCTGAGCATCTCTTTCCCCGCGAACTCGTCAAAGGAAAGCAGGAGGTTTCGCATGCGCAGAAGCGCACCGAACAGCGAAATGAAGTCCTTCTGGTTCTGCTCGCCGACGATCTGCGGCTCGGTCAGCGGGAAGCGGGCGTTCAGCTCGCTCACGATGTCCATATAGCCCTTTACCGGGGTGCCATCGTCGGTGACATAGCCGTAATAGTAATCCCGGAAGCTCTTCATCAGGACGATGCCGCCGGCATTCCTGTCCCCGAACAGAGCGATGGCGGTATCGACCCGCTTCTGCAGGTTGCGGAAACAGACGATGTTGCCGAAGGTCTTGATGCTGTTCAGGATGCGGTTGGTGCGGCTGAACGCCTGGATCAGGCCATGCATCTTCAGGTTCTTGTCCACCCAGAGGGTGTTGAGCGTCGTGGCGTCAAAGCCGGTCAGGAACATGTTGACCACGATCAGCAGGTCCAGTTCGCGGTTCTTCATGCGCAGGGATACGTCTTTATAGTAATTCTGGAATTTGTCGCCGGAGGTGTCGTAGTTGGTGTGGAACATCCGGTTATAGTCCTGAATGGCCGACTCGAGGAAGTCCCGGTCGTTCTGATCCAGGGCTGAGGTGTCCTCCGGGTTTTCTTCATCCAGGATGCCGTCCGCCTCTTCGGCGTTGGCAGCATAGCTGTAGATGACCGCGATCTTCAGGTCCTTGGTCGGGTCCTCGCGGATGATCTTCCGGAACTCGTCATAATAGAGCTTGGCCATCGGGACCGAGGCCACGGCGAAGATGGAATTGAAGCCCGAGAGGCGCTGCTTGCGCTTGATCTCCTCCACCTTGCCGCGGTCGGCAGAGGCCACCTCGGCGATGTTCGTCAGGGTGTTGTATACATAGGTCTTGTCACCGCGATACGTCTTCTGGTCAAAATGGTTCAGGATATACTCGGCAACCAGACGGATGCGCTGCGGCGCCTCAAAGGCCTTTTTCCGGTCGATGTCCCAGACCTCTTCATCGTCGATATCCGCATCCGTGTCCATGGTCTTGATATAGTCCACCCGAAACGGCAGTACGTTCTTGTCGTTGATGGCGTCCACGATGGTATAGGAATGCAGCCGGTCCCCGAAGGTCTGTTCGGTGGTAAAGAACCTCGGGTTCAAAACCGGTCCGGCATTGGCCGGGAAGATGGGCGTGCCGGTGAAGCCGAACATGTAATACTGCCGGAAGCTCTTCACGATGGCGGCGTGCATGTCGCCGAACTGGCTGCGGTGGCACTCGTCAAAGATGATGACGATCTGCCGGTTATAAACCTCGTGCTCTTTGTTCTTCTTGATAAAGGTCGAGAGCTTCTGGATCGTCGTGATGATGATCTTGGCGTTGGGGTCCCGGAGCTGCCGCTCCAGCACGGCTGTGGAGGTATTACTGTTGGCGGACCCCTTCTCGAAGCGGTCGTATTCCTTCATGGTCTGGTAATCCAGATCCTTGCGGTCCACCACGAAGAGCACCTTGTCGATATAGGGCAGCTGGGTGGCCAGTCTGGCCGTCTTGAAGGATGTCAGGGTCTTGCCCGAACCGGTGGTGTGCCAAATGTATCCGTCGCCCGCGATGTCGCCGTACTTCTTATAGTTGTGGGCGATCTCGATCCGGTTCAGAATGCGTTCGGTGGCGGTGATCTGATAAGGCCGCATGACCATCAGCATCTCCTCGGAGGTGAAGATGCAGTATTTGGTCAGGATATTCAGCAGGGTATGCTTCGCAAAGAAGGTCTTTGTAAAGTCGATCAGGTCGGGGATGATCCGGTTGTTGGCGTCTGCCCAGAAAGACGTAAACTCAAAGCTGTTGCTGGTCTTTCCCTTCTTGTTATTCCGGCTTTCGGCGTCCCGGATGGCGTTATGCCGCGTGCTGTTGGAATAGTACTTGGTATTGGTGCCGTTCGAGATGACGAAGATCTGTACATATTCGAACAGGCCGCTGCCCGCCCAGAAGGAGTCCCGCTGATAGCGCTCGATCTGGTTGAAGGCCTCGCGGATAGCTACGCCCCGGCGCTTGAGCTCGACATGCACCAGCGGCAGGCCGTTGACAAGAATCGTCACGTCATAGCGGTTGTCGTAAGCTGCCCCCTCCGCCTGTCCCAGGACATACTGGTTGATGACCTGCAGGCGGTTGCTGTGGATATTCTTGCGGTCGATGATCGTGATGTTCTTCGTCTCGCCGCTGTCCCGCTTCAGAACCTGGACGTTGTCCTCCTGGATCTTGCGCGTCTTCTCAACGATATGGTCATTCGGGTTGGCAAGGGATTCTTTCAGGAAGCGGTCCCACTCACTGTCGGTAAAACTGTATTTGTTCAGTTCCTCCAGCCGCTCGCGGAGATTTTGGATCAGGTCGGCCTCATTGTGTATCGGCAGATACTGATAGCCCTGCTCGCCGAGCAGACGAATAAACTCCTGTTCCAGCGCGGCCTCGGACTGATAGCTGTCCGCCCGCGCCCTGACAGGCTCGTACTCCGTCACAACCGTGTTCTGATTTGTCTCGGCAACGATGTTGAAGTAAGGCATGCTGTGCCTCCAGTTATTTGGATGTCAAACTGCTCTCCCGTGCAGGTAAAGGGTATCCGGACTGATATCCAGATCTCCGGGCCATACGACCGTGCCAAATTGTACTGCCGCTGCCGGAAAAACTTTGTCAAGATTTCGGTACATTGGATACTGAAGCAAAGGTTTCACATCATATTCTTTTCTCTCACCGTTTTGAAAAGTAACAAGCAGAACATAATCAGGAAGCGCTTCTACGCTCTTTACCCTCGGCAGCAACTCTTCTTTTCCATGGATCATGATATCACCTCTCATCAACGTAAAGGATCAATGTGGAAAGTCTCTTCTCCATTCAGCGCAAGACGCCAGTTTGCCTTCAAATCATCTTCATGCATCAATGCCCATGCTTTCACAAAAGCCGCCTGTCTTTTCGGGAACTCACCAGCCATAATGTCCCCTTCCAGAGAAAAAACAGCTTCTTCATCACCATAAAACGCATGAAAATGTGGTTGTTTATGGCGATCGTTATCGCGCCAGTACATTCTAATGATTATTCCCTGAAACATGCTTATGGTCGGCATACCTGTTCAACTCCTTTGTAATCAATAATATAGTAAGGACTCACTCCACTTTCAGTTCCTGAAATGTCAACAGTTTGTCCCGGTAGTATTCATACTGTCTCTGCCGCGCCGCAATCTCCGCGGGGAGGCCGCTTGTAAAATCAGTGCAAATTGTGTTTAGTTTATTTAAAGCATTTACTATTCTCTTCTGCTCGTCTATAGATAATAAAGGTACTTTTGCACCGGCAATATTATCATTATAG
>JAFQND010000014.1 GCA_017396055.1 Oscillospiraceae bacterium | reverse complement strand
GATCTACCGCGGCGAGATTACCAACTGGTCCCTGCTCTGCGGGGCGGACCGGCCCATCCGTGTCCTTTACCGCGACGATCAGTCGGGCAGCCAGCGCCTGTTTGAGAGAATGCTTTGGAAGGAGGAACCCGTCCCGGATTTTGAGGCGCTCGGTTATGACCGCCTGGACGAGATGAGCACCATCGTCTCCGAATGCCTGCGCGATCCCTACGCCATCGGCTACAGCATCATGACTTACCTGAACGACGTCTACAGCAGCGAGGACCTGCTCACCTTTTCTCTGAACGGCTATGCGGCAACGCCGGAAAACGTCGCAGCCCGGAACTATCCGCTGGGCACGCAGGGCTATGTGGTCATTCGCAGCGATGAGCCCGCGGACAGCCCTGCGCGGCGGCTTTTCAACTTCTTTGGCTCTCCGCTCAGCGACGTGATCCTCACGCGAAACGGCGTCACGCCCCTGAGCGATGACGGGGAACAGGCATCACAGTAGACCGAAGCTGTTTTCCCCGGACGGGACGGTCGATTACCTTTTTGCCGGGCACTGTGCTATACTGCAGAGAGAAAACTGCCGGACAGGATTGGCGGTGAGAGACAACTGATGTATGATTTCCGTGTAAACAGCAAATCGGACCTGATCGATGCCGTACAGACTTTTGGGATCGTACCCTATTTTTCCACGTCCATTCCGGGCTTTTCCCTGGAAGAGCACTGCCATCCTTCCGTTCTGTTCTCCGAGGATGACGAAAACACCTGGTTCTGGAAAGGGCCGGTCATACGGGAGACCCGCTGCGCTTACGGCAAGTTCTTCGAGAAGAAGGCCGCCTATGTCCGTTCGGATCTTTTTCTGGACCTTGCGAATTATCGGCGGGATGGGTATGATTTTGATGCCCGCTATGATGACGGGCTCGCAAAGTATTCCGATAAAGAACTGTTTGAACTGATCGACCGTATGGCCCCTGTGGTGTCAAAGGACCTGAGGAAAACCGGCGGCTACGCCTACAGCGGCCGCTGGCAGAAGACTGACGGCAAAAAGGGCTTTGATACTTCGATTACGAGACTGCAGGAGCTCTGCTATGTCGTTACCAGTGACTTTGTCTATACGGTGGACAAGAAAGGCAGCCGGCGCGGCTGGGGTGCGGCGGAATACAGCACGCCGGAAAAATGGTTCGGTGCCTCGTTTACAGATCATGTTTATGAGAGAACGCCGGAAGAGTCCTATGACCGCCTGCTGTCGCACCTGGCGTTTCTCTTTCCGGCTGTCTCTTCGGAAAAGCTGAAGAAATTCCTGAAATAACAAAGCGAAACTGCCTGCCGAGCATCCGGCAGATGAAGCCTGACAGTTGAGCATGAAAAGGAGCGGCCGTCCCGTGACGGCCGCTCCTTTTCATGACAGAGACGCTGCCGGCCTCAGGCGGTCAAGGCCGCGGCCAGTGCGATACCGGGGACGACAGACAGGAGGAACCCGGCCAGAACGAAGGCAAGATTCGCTTTCCATGTGCTGCGCATGGTGATATGCCCCGGCCGAAAAAAAATGCAGAGACTGTACCTTGAGAGATTGTTTTGTCATGATAATGAAGGCTTCCCACAAATGGAATACTCTTTTTTAGCACAGGGACGGTTTTCCGTACCGGCGCGTTCAGTTCGCGTCATCGTTTATCCCTCCGATTCATCCCTGTCATGGGAACGGTCCTGTCAGAGATCCTGTTCCCTTTTCAAACCGTACAGGAAGGGCTCTGCGACTTTCCTGTTGAAGAGCGCGATCAGCGGCCCCATAAAGAAGGCGGTTATGATCGTCCCGATGTTCACCTCTCCGAAAACATTGACGCCTCCGATTCTGCAGAGCACAGCGCCCAGACATACGCAGATCAGGTCACAGATGATCCGGCAGTATTGAAACGGAATACGCTTTTGCTTTTCAGACCATATCAAAGATACGGCGTCATATGTTGAAACACCGAGATCAGCGGTAAAGTAAAAAGCAGAAGCAAGGCACATGATCACAATGGCAATCAGCAAAAGAACGAATCTTCCGACAAGGCTGATATCCGGCAGGAGCGATCGGCATATTCCCTGCGAAAACTCTGCAATATAGCCCAGCAGAAAAAGGTTGATCAACGTCGCCAGGCCGATCTTTCGGCGGTCAAAGATCAGGGCAAACGTCAGAAGGAGAAGATTCACAATGACGTAAAGCGTGCCGAACCGTATCGGTATGACCGCATCCAGCCCGCTCATCAGAGACTGAAAAGGATCCACGCCCAGCGAGGCGTGCTTGAACATGCCTACGCTGATCCCGCAGATCACCACGCCCAGCGCGCTCATTACGATACGTTTTGTCTTCATTTCGTTTTGTCCTTTCCATCCGTATAGCTGCCTGCGCAGCAGTCCCCAGAGAGAACCCCCCGAAAACAGTCGGTTTTCGGGGGGATGATTGAATGATGCTGCGTATGCGGTCACAGATATGTGACGGTCTCCTCCAAGTCTTTCCGGCCATTGCTGCTGCGTCTGTTATCGTTCGTACCGCCATCTGCGGAACACTTTCAGACTAACACAGCTCTGCCGGAAAATCAAGATCAAACACAGCGTGACTGGTCGGACCCGAAGGGAAAACGATCCTTGCCCGGTTTGCCGTTCCAAGCGGGACTGCTGTCCCGAAACCGGCAGGAAAGAAAAATATGCTCTTTGCACTCCCTGTGCATTATGATATAATATTATCAAGCCAGAGACGGCAAATAAATATGGGAGGG